>JAZLLX010000029.1:0-10502 GCA_045598345.1 Acidaminococcaceae bacterium
CCCAACTCTCACTATGAGATTGAGCGTATAAAAAAATAAAATAGCAGGAAATGCTATTTTGTTTGTGATGGAAAGTATAAAAATATTTTTCTTCATTATATATAATAGACATGAGTTTTGATTTTACAACCAAAAAGGGAAGTAAATTTATAATTGCAGAATTAAATATAGTTTTTGTTTTATTTGGTGTGGATTTTGTGGTATAATTAAAAATAACTAAAGTATTCATTGGAGGTTAATAAAATGGAAAAACAGCCAACATATTTAGAAAAAGCAATAAAAGACGGATATGCGTTTATTTCGGGGAACGGTAATAAAGAAAAAATAACCTATGTTACATCGGATAACCATAGTGAAAATTATGTTGACCCTGAAGAAAAAGTCCGTGCAGAGTTTTGGGCGGAGTTGATTTACAAATATGAATATCCTGTTAATAGAATTAAAGTTGAGGTTGTTGTTCCTGACCGTCTGCCTACTGATAGGGCGGATATTGTTGTATTTTCGGATGATGAATGTAAAAGACCTTATATCGTTGTTGAGTGTAAGAAAGACGGTGTAACAGATGCGGAGTTTTCCCAAGCGATTGAACAAGGTGTAGGCAATGCCACTTGGGTTAAATTACGTGCTGAATATGTTGTTATTGTGGCAGGTGCTACCCGGCGTGTTCTTGATGTTTCAAACAAATATGGTGCTTTTGAACGTGAAGAAAATATATTGGCTGATTTGCCAAAAACTTATGGGAAACCGCAGGAATATCGTTTTTATAAAGGCGGCGACAATGATATTAAACCTGTATCCCGTGAAGATTTGATAGTTGCCATTAAAAAGTGCCATCAAACACTTTGGGGCGGTGGGAGGATGTCCCCGCCTACGGCTTTTGGCGAACTTTGCAAATTGATTTTTGTAAAAATAAGCGATGAACAAAAACCACGCAAAAAAGGCGAGGCATATCAATTTCAAATTAAAACCCATGAATCTTCCTCAAAATTGGCAGAACGGATTAACGCATTGTATGATGAACAGAAAAAAAGAGACCCTGAAGTATTTACGGAATCAATTAAAGTGGATGACCGTGTTTTGCGTACGGTTGTTTCTCATTTGGAATCAATCAATTTGAATAAAACCGACCTTGATGTTAAAGGTGTGGCTTTTGAACAATTTATGGACGGATTTTTCAAGGGGGATTTTGGACAATATTTTACCCCACGTCCGATTATTGAATTTATTGTTAAAATGCTGAAACCTGAAAATGATTGGGATGTGCTTGACCCTGCCTGCGGTTCGGGCGGATTTTTACTTCATGCTTTGGACTATATGCGAAATCAGGCAAAAGAATATTATGAAGAAAAATCAAACGACTGCTATAAATATTGGCATAATTTTGCTTCCCAGCATTTGTTTGGTATTGAGATTAATGATGAAATTGCCCGTGTAGCCAAAATGAATATGATTGTCCATGATGACGGACACACCAATGTTATCAGTCATGATGCGTTGGCTGACATTAGCAAAATGTATGAGCATAATCATGGCTTTAAGCAAGATAGATTTGATTTGATTTTAACTAATCCGCCCTTTGGGGCAACGATTAACTTGGCGGAAAGCCCTTATTTGGCTAACTATGAATTGGGGAATAAAGTTGATGCTAAAGGCAAAGCAAAACCAAGAAAAAATCAGAGTTCAGAAGTTTTATTTATTGAACGAATTTGGGAATTTTTGAAAGAGGGAACGGGCAAGGCGGCTATTATTCTGCCGGACGGAATTTTGACTAACAGCACATCCCAATATGTGAGAGATTTTATTTTAGAGAAATTTCAGTTGTTGGCAGTAGTGAGTTTGCCGCAATGTGCCTTTGCCCATTTTGGGGCAGGGGTCAAGGCATCCATTATTTTTGTGCGGAAACGTTCCAAAAAAGAAGTTCCTGACGAAAACGAAACTATTTTTATGGCTGCCCCTGAATTGATTGGCTATGATGCTACTGGCAGGGAAACAAAATCACAGTTAGAGGAAATAATAAAGAAGTTTGAGGAATTTCAAAAGGACGCAATAATGCGTGAAAACCGCTCTATAGAAGAAAAATTTTTGTGGAACAAAGCAACTGGTGAGATTGGGAAAGTAGTAAAGTTAAAGCAGATAGATGGAGTAATTGATGCAAAACGGTATATGGTTAAGCAATATCATTTTACTTTCACTCTTTCTGATATTTGTGATATTGTGAAGGAAAAAGTAAATGTATTGTTATACGATACCGAAATAGTTGATTGGATAAGGATAGACGACTTAAGTAATGATCCTATAGATATTGAGGTGGTACGTACACAATCTGCTAATGAGATGGATGGTAGTTTTTTTGTAGTGCAGGAAGGTGATATTTTAGTTGCTCGTCTTGGACCAACTATTTTAAATCAGAAAATTGTTATGGTTAGACAAATAGAACGTACTACATTAGCATCAGCAGAATTTTTAGTATTACGGTGTAAGAATGGTTACAATGCAGAGGCGGTAATGGCAGTCCTGAAAACGGACTACTATAAAAACTTAATGTATTCACATGCTCGTGGTTCAACGCCAAGTAGGTATAGATTGAATAGGGAAGATGCACTCAATTTGTCTTTTCCTGATATTACTATGTTACAAGAAAAAATAGCAAAACAAGCGGTGGATGTAAGAAACAAAGTAAAAGCGTTACGACAAGAAGCAGAAAAGGAATGGGCAGAGGCAAAAGTACAATTTGAAAAAGAGTTGTTGGAGGAATAATTATGAGTATGGGAAGATTGGCAAAGACAAGAGATGTTATCAATGGAATTTTAGAAAATTGTTTTGATGGAATTTACATTATTCGTGGGTATGTTTCATCAAAACTTATCGCTAAGTTATCCAAAATTAATGATGATTATCAGCGAAAACCTGATGATGGTCAAATCAAGAAAATTGTTGAATTTTTGAATAATAATTCAGATATAAAGTTTATGCCGGAAGTTGTTCTTTCATATGATTGTTCTAACTTAAGGCAGATAAAAGTGGGGAAACCAAGTTTTAAGGATTCAGTAGATAATTTTTATGATGCGGCATGTGATAGTAAAGAATTAATTTGGAAAGATGAAAAAAATGGGATAAAATTTCAGAGAAAATTAGGTAGTGATTCTGCATATAAGATTATAAAAATAGTTATTCAGTATTCAGATGGGAGTTTGAAATTAATGCCGCCATTTAAACCATTTGTGAGAATTGATGGTAATCATCGTATTTTAGCATTTGAAGAAACCAAAAAGGATTTTCTTATTCCTTATTGCATTATTCTCAATACTAGTGATACTGATAATGGACTTAAAAAATTTGAAATGGAAATATTTCATAATGTAAATGGTAAGGTACGTCCTTTAAGCAGTTCTGAATTAAGCAGAGGATTATTTGAATTTTTTACCCCTGATGAATTGCAGGCACGCTTTGGAATTGAATATAGAGTAGTACAAGAATTTCTTAAAACAAATGAAACAAATAAAGAATTACCCTTTGAAAATTTGAAAGAGTTTCAATCAGATATTCCTAATATTTTAGTTTTCTTGGTAAGATTGTTGGGCATGGAAAAATGGAACATGAGTAGTCAGGATATTTTTAATGTGTTAGGAAAATTAAATTACAAATATTTTGATGAACATAAGGAACTTCGTAACTGTAAAAATAAATCAGCATTAATTCCATTTTTTTATTTTTGTTATCTTGATATGAAAGACGAGAAAATAGTAAATACAAAAATTGAAGCATATATTAGTTGGTTTGTTAAAAATAAGTTATATGATATAGAAAAATTTGATCCGCAAAGCATGATAGATGTGTTTAATGCTTTATATGCCATTCGCAGAAAACAAATATTTGTTGCAATGCCTTTTGACGAGAAATTAGAGTTTGTTTTTACTGCAATTTGTGAGGTTGTAAAAAAAATTAATGAGGAGAAAGGTTTGGAGTTACCTACCCCTCAACGAGTTGATAAGCAGATAAAGGGAGTTTCGTATTGTATAACAGATGAAATTATGGATTGTATAAAAAATGCTGGACTTGTAATAGCGGATTTAAGTTGTGCCAATGGAAATGTTTATTATGAAGCGGGAGTTGCAGAAGGAATTTTACAAGGTAAATTAGAACCATCAGCAAAAACTTTATATATAATCAGTAATCCTGAAAATCCGGATAAACCGTTTGAAGCAGTTAAGTTTGATTTGAAAGATCACAAAATAATTGATTATGCTAATGATGGAAATAAAATAGAGGAATTTAAAGAAAAATTGGAAAAAGAACTAATAGCGTTTTATGAAATATAACAATGAGGAATTCTAATGCCTATAAGTGTTACACAATATAATTTATTAATTTCTTGTCCAAGCGATGTTCGAGACGAAATTGATATAATCAAACAAACTGTACAAAGATTCAACGAACAATTTTCTGAAAAATTCAAAATTGTTTTTGTTGTTAGACATTGGAAACAAGATGCTTATCCTGAAGCAGGGGGTAACCCACAAACATTGCTCAATAAGCAGATTGTGGATAATTGTGATGCAGCAGTAGCAATTTTTTGGACTCGTTTTGGTACGCCAACAGAAAAATATCAATCTGGCACAGAAGAAGAAATTGCAATAATGCTTGAGTCAAACAAACAAGTATTTATGTATTTTTCTGAAATTCCAACTGACAATGTTGTAGATAATAAAGAGATTGAAAAAATTAAAGCATATAGAGAAGAATATAGTAAAAATGGGCTTTATGATACTTATTCAACTGTAAAACAGTTTGAGGACTTATTTTATAATCATTTGATAAGTTATGCCAAAGAGAAACAAAGGGATTTTGAAGTTAGTCAAAAACGCCAACCAGTACTTAAATTAGTTGGTATTGACGAACAAAATAATCTGTCAGATGTTGCTAAAATTCAACAATTCAAACCAAAAGGTAAATATTCTGTTGAGGAGCGTATTGACGAGATAAAACAATTGTGTAATGAAATAAATGGCATTGACGTATATAGTTCTGATAATGAATATAAAAGGAAAATTTGTACAAGTACTTTGGCGAATAGTACTCTTATGGGGTGCAGTAATCAAGTAATAAATATTGAAGAAGAAAATAAAAACATAATTAATATTGTTGTTTCTGCATTAAGAATAGAATTAGGTAAAGCGTTCTTTGATTTAGGAACACTCATAAAGCAAACAGAATTACCTTTGATGACAAGTAAAATTATAGGAACGGAAGACGAGAGAGAAAAATATGACAAACTTTGCGAATTAACTAAGTTAAGTAAGTTTTTCATTCAATATGGTTTTGTTTGGACTAAATTTGCAGAAATGAAGTGTCTTAAGTTAGCACTTCAAAATTGTGGTACTGCAATAGATAGAGATATTGAAGTAAAATTAACAATACCAAAGTCAGCATTAATAACAGTTGAAAAATTTCCCCAGTTTGATAATGAGCAAATGAGATATTTATTACATGATTGTGAGATGGATGAGTTATTTGGTATTTCTGCAAATGTGCAATATAACGATTTTTATTCTTCGCAAGAAAACACTACTGGTAATGTATCGCCATATAATGACCCCCTAATGGATAAAATGTCTATGGTATTTCGGAAAGAAGTTGATTATACAGAATCCTTTTTCAATAAGCTGAAAGATGTATTTGGTTATTCGGTGTATGAGGCGGGGGAAGATTATATTTTGAAATTAAATTTTGATTATCCGAAACATAATACAATAGTTGCGTTTCCTTCAATAATCTTTTTAAGAAATGACATAGATACTTTATCTTATCAAATCACATCGCAGAACAATGAAGATGTAATTAATGGTGAAATTAAGGTTGTTGCAGATAGTTTTAAGAGTATAGTCATTGGTAATTGCTAATGTGGAATATTATCTAATTTTCCGCTAAAAAAAGCAGGAAAATTAGATAATATTCCTGCTTTTTTATATTGGATGATTTGTGTGTAAGTTCTCCGGGCAGATTTGTAACCTGTCCGAAGAACAGGCGATAAAATAAGAACATACGGGCGGGTTTGAAACCCGCACCCTACGGGGAAGTTGTAAATTGAAAGTTTATGAATGCTTCGCATAATGCAAAAACACCCGTCTGCCCCTGTGTTCCTGTGGGCAGCCACCTTCTTTAGAAAGAGGGAAAGAAGTTAGCATTAAGCGGACAAAGTTTTCTGCGTAATCCGCACCCCCAGTCGCCCACCGAATAAACTTATCGGCGACAGCCCCCGCAAAGGCGGGGGCTACTCGTGTTCCTGCAATTTGATATTTAATCACAGGAACTTTTTACCATAACTTTAAGTTTTAAGATTTTAACTTTTAACTAAAACTCCCTATACATACAAAACGGAAAAAAATTTGCTACATACCAAATTTGTCCATTGTTATTTGCTAAAATACAATCAAAATTAGTTGTTGCAAGAGATGTGATTATGGGAAATGAAAGGTTATAAATTGCGGTGGATTAGGTGCTATGTTTCAAAAAAGAAAGGTATGACTGATAGATAGCAAGTTGTTTTGTTCTTGCAGAGATTGATTAAATGTAGTATATTTATAAGATATGAGAGGTAAACTTTATGATTAATTATTCAGCGTTACGGGAAAAGTATATTGAGGAATTGGAGCAACTTCCTTATGGGGAAGGGGTTTTGGTTTTGCCAAATTCCACCCTGCAAAATGCGGTAAAACTGCATCATATGGTAAAGTGTATCGGTCTTGATACTTTGGCTATGGAAATCAATAACGCCGCAGGTATGGTGCAGTATGAACTGGTAACCCGTCAGGCGCAGGAACTGATTTTGAACAATATTTTGGAAAAACATAAAAAGGATTTGCAATATTTTCAAAACCTTGCGGACAAACCGGGCTTTGTGGATGCCCTATTAAATTTCTTCACCGAATTACGCCGCTGTCATGTGGATGAGGTGGGCGAACTGGAAAATATCTTTGCCACATGGAAAGCAAACAAATCCGGCATGGATGCGGATGCCGGTTTGGTGGCGGTGCCGGAGAAGAAAAATCATGATATAGCCCTGCTTTACGGAGCATATCTTGGTTATTTGCGGAAGCATGATTTGTTTGATTTGGAAGGGCAGTACAGTTTGGCCATTGCCAATATTGAATTTGCGGAAAAACTGCCTTATAAGAAAATTTATATTTCCGATATGCCGTTTTTGAACCAGTTGCAAAAGGAGTTTGTGGCGGCATTGGGCAACAGGGTGATGACAGCACCGGAAAATATTTTTGAGTTCAAGAGTGATTTCAAAAAGGAATTGGCAAGAACGGCACAGGAAAAGCAGAAGATTGTTTTTGAAAAATATGGAAGCCACCGGGATGAATTGGCAGGGGCTTTTTTGGCTATCAGGGAACTGTTGCAACAGGGCGTGGATTCCGCAAAGATTGCGGTGGCAGTAAGCAATTTGAGGAATTTTCCGGGAATTAACAGTTTGGCAAAAGAGTATGGCATTTCCATCACTATGCCCGACAAGGTGAAATTGGCACTGCAACCTTTGTTCATGGATGCGGTGGCAAAACTGGAAGGCATCTGTACTGTGTCGGAGTTCAAAGAGCAGTTGGAGATTTATTTGGACAGTTTGGAATTGGAAAAGAATTTGGGGGCAGAGTACAGACAGCAGGTCATCAGTTTGGCTGAAATGCAAACCACTTTATCCGCAAGAAAGGGCATTTTGGCTTGTGCGGAAGATGTGATTAGGGCTTATACTTTAAGTGGTATGGGCAAGGAAAAGATTTCTGCTTTCACCTATAAAAATGTTTTGCAGGATATGGCATCCAAAGTTGCTTTAATCATGTCCAAAGGTACTTTGCAGGGTGTTACGGTGGCGGAACAAATCAGCACATTAGGCGGCAGTTATGATTATCTCTTTATTTTGGGTATGAATGATGGGGAGTTCCCGCCCCCCGTCCGTGAGAACTGGATTTATACGGACAGGGAGAGATTGTTTCTCAGTTCCATTGGCTTCACATTACCTTTGGCAGTGGAACGGTTCAATGACAATGCCCTGACTTTTTTGATGTTGCTGGATTCTTGCAAGGGGACAGTGGTTTGTTCCTGGATGGAGGAAGATGCGGCGGCCCAGTGCAGTTATTGTGATGAGTTGATGCGTTTGTGTGATGCCGATGCGGAGGATAAGCGGGGTCATGCTATTCCTCATTTTGCCAAAACAGGAATTTCAGCAAGGGAGATTAAGGAACGGATTGGGGTTGATGTGAAGCGTGCGGAGGGACAGGAAGAATATTTGGGCGTGCTTGGAAAACAGGATATGCCCAGTCCTGTAACTTTCCGTGCCACGGCTTTGGAAAAATATGCCGGTTGTACCTTTGCTTATATGCTTTCCGAACTTTGGCATTTGGATACTTACGGTGAGGATGAGGATGAACTTTCTGCCGCAACGGACGGCAATCTTATTCACAAGACATTGGAAATATATTTTACAGAATACAAGAAAAAGCACCATAATCAGGACGGTCGGGCACTATTGTATTCAGAAATTGGGGAGGATAAGGAAAAGGTATTTGAATTGCTGCAGCAGGAGTTTGACGGAGCGTTTGCCAAGGCGTTGGAGGACTTAAAGCAGAATAATGAAATCACCGCTGTGCAGGAACAGCAGTTGGCGAAGACCATTTTGATTTTGCATAAGTGGTTCAAAAATGATTTTGCGGTGCAGTGGGAAGAGAAGCAATTCCGGCCTTATCAGACGGAAAAGAATTTTAATAATGAAAAACTTTGGGACGGGGATGTGTGCTTCAAGGGCAGGATTGACCGTATGGATGTGGCTTATGATGAGAAGGGCAAATTTGCCAAACTTAAGGTAATTGATTATAAGCGTTCCTCCGTACCCGGTAAGAAAGTGGATTTGCAGATTGGCATTTATCAGTTGGTGGCGGAACAAAATTATAAATTTGCGGTGCCGGCGGATGAGGCGGCGGTTACCGGTGCTTATTACAGCATAAAGAAATGCAAAGCGGAAGAAAGACCCGTGCAGAAAGATGAGTTTATTGAGAGATTGAAGAATTATACGGAAGGCATCAGGCAGGGGAATTTTGATTTGCGTAACAAGGTGGGTACTTGCTCATCCTATTGTGCTTTTAGTGCGATTTGCCGTAAGGGACTTTTGAAAGCAGAGGTGAATGAAGATGGAGAATAATTTGCTGAATGATAAAGTTATTACGGTCATTGATAAAAATGTGGTGGTGTCTGCAGGGGCGGGCAGCGGCAAGACATTTAGTTTGGCAAAACGCTTTGTTTACATTTTGTTGCAAAACAATAATTTGGATATCAGTAACATTGTGGCGGTAACCTTCACCCGTATGGCGGCTTTGGAAATGCGGCAGAGGGTGCGGGATTATTTGCGTGAGGAAGTTGTGGAGCATCCCAAAATGCAAAAATATTTGGATGATTTTGAGCGAAACCAAATTGTTACTTTGGACTCCTGGCAGGGCAGTATGTTGCGGAATAACCCAGTGGAAGCAGGACTGGACCCGGAGTTCCAAATTATTCAGGGTGAGGAATATGTTGCCTTGAAGGACGAGTTAAGCCGCAGGTTTTTGCGTCAGGAGGCAAAAAAAGACAATCAGGATTTGAGTTTGCTTTTGCAGTATTTTGATTTTGATACTTTGCGTAAGAATCTGGATAAGGCAAGGACGAAACGGCAGATTTTCAATTTGGGGGATGCGGAGTTGTTAGCCCCATACGCTGAATGTCAGGCAGAATGTCAGCAGGGGGTTGCGGCTTTCCTGCGTTTGGCAAGGCAATATATTACCTATATCGGCGGAGAGTTAGTCAAGAAAAATGTATTGGGTTACGAGGATGTGGCGGAGCATTGCCTGAAACTTTTGCGGGAAAATGCGGAGGTGCGGCACAACTACCAACGGCAGATTAAATACTTGATGGTGGATGAGTTTCAAGACACCAACGATGCCCAACGGGAACTTATCTATTTGCTTTGCGGCGATTGTAAGGATGAGGCGAAGAACGGGAAAGAGTTGGCGGGTAAAAAACTCTTTATCGTGGGAGATGTGAAGCAGTCCATTTACAAGTTCCGTGGGGCACAGGTCAGCGTCTTTGATGAGGTGCAGGAAGCAATCAAAGCCAAGCAGGGTGAGCGTTTCACACGGGATATAAATTACCGCAGTACGGATAAGATTTTGGCATTGGTGAATACGGTATTCAGCCATGAACTTTTGTTTGGTAATACCTTTGAAAAATTATCTCCCTGTGATAATTTGAAAAGTGGCGGGGGAAGGGACTTTCCCTTACCTATGTTCAAAGTCCTGTTGCCGGCTGACACGAAGAACAAGGAATTAAAAAAATCACTTTTACAGAGCGAAGCCATAGAGGTGGCAAAGCATATTCAAGAGTTGCATGAGAATGGTGCCAAATACGGCGATATAGCCATCTTGTTGTCCAAGATGGGAAAGGTTAATCTCCTTACACAGGAATTGGTGCGGTTTAAT
>JAZLLX010000030.1:0-36367 GCA_045598345.1 Acidaminococcaceae bacterium
TGTAGTAGAATGTTCCGGTGATTATATCAGGATAAAGGAATTAGGATGCAGGATTCAGGGGATTAAATTACCCCTTCCTTTTGGGAGGGGAGGGCCGATACTGGAACGTGGACCGGCGGGGTGAGCGATTAGGCAGTGACAGAGTTTTCTGCGTAATCCGCACCCCCAGTCGCCCACCGAAAAAAACTTATCGGCGACAGCCCCCGCAAAGGCGGGGGCTACTCATGTTCCTGTTTTTATTTTCGCTTCGCTTTGCTTTTCATTCAGCGTTAAAAAGCATTTGGAACAGCAAAATCTTAATTTCAAAATGACGTTATTTTGAGATAGAATGACGTTATTTTAGAAATCACTTTTCACGCTTTTAATTGCGTTTTGGTGAAGAGTGATTTCAGTGATGAAAATACTTTCAACACGAAAAGGACTTTTCTTTTCGTTCAAAATCACAAAAGTAAAAAGTTTTAATCTCGCGATTTTTTAGGATAATCTTGCGATTAAAAAAAGATTGTTTCACGATTTTTTCATTTTTGGATGAAAGAATTTTTTTGAAATGAAAGTAAATAGTGGAAACAAAAAAACGCTTGCGATTGGATGTCGTAAGCGTTTTAGTTTTACAAATTATTTTTTCGTAAAAGTTGTTTGGTGCTTTCCAACATATTGAGCAAAAATGTTCGTTCCTGTTTATTGCAATCTTCAAGAATTAATTTTACATCTGCATCGTATGTTTCAACAACGGAAGGGATATTGTCATATAACAAACTGTTGACATCTGTATCAAGCAGGACTGCGATTTGCAGTAATGCCGGCAAACTCAATTTTGTTGAACCTGTTTCAATATTACTGATATGATTTGGGGCAAGGTTGGCGGCTTCTGCCAATTTTTCTTGGGTCAGATTTTTTGCTTTGCGTTTTGCTCTTATTCTTTGTCCTATTGCTTTGTAGTCAATATTCATATTTACCATTTTTATCACCCTCGCCATAAACTTTATAAGATATTTCAAACAAAATATCTTATAAGGTATTGTATTTTCTTTCATTATAGAGTACAATAAACTATGTAAGATATTATCTAAAAATAATCTTATGTAGTTAATATGCAAAAAGTGGGGAATAATGGAAATGGGAGGTAAAAATTGTGGCTGCTTTAGAGGTAATTAAGTATGAAGGGGACAATGAAACTTTTATTTGGAAACATCCGGCAGAGGATTTTAGCACTCATTCCCAGTTGATTGTTCATGAATCACAGGAAGCATTATTCTTTATGAATGGTCAGGCATTGGACTTGTTCGGTGCTGGTCGTCATACTTTGGAAACACAAAATATCCCGTTGGTAAGGAAATGGCTTAATTTACCTACTGAAGGCAAAACTGCTTTCCATTGCGAAGTTTATTTTATCAATAAGACGGAACAGATGGCGATTAAATGGGGAACGGACAGCAAAGTACAATATATTGAGCCGACATATAAATTTCCTTTGTCCATTGGGGCAAGCGGGGAAATGGCATTAAACGTTGCCGATTCCCGCAAATTATTGGTTAAATTGGTTGGTACGGAAAAAGTTTTGGACAGGCAAAAATTAGTAGCATATTTTCGTGCTTTTTTGATGACAAGGGTCAAGACCTATATTGCCCAAGAAATGAAAGCGGCGAAAATCAATATTTTTGAAATTGATGAAAAACTGACAGAATTTTCCGGCTCATTAAAAGAACGGCTTGTTAATGACTTTTTGGAATATGGGGTCAATCTTAAACAATTTTTGGTAACTACGATTGTTAAGCCGGATGGTGATTCACAATACGAGCGATTTAAGGATTTACATTTTAGACAATATGCCGATATAGCGGAGGCAGAATTACAGCAAAAAGTTGGAGTTATTGAACAGGAAACTAAAGCAAAACAGATGGTTATTGAAGCCAATGGTATTGCCCAAAAACGGAAAGTTGAGGGTTATACCTATCAACAGGAGCGTGGTTTTGATGTTGCTGAAGGAGCGGCGAAAAATGAAGGCGGAGCAGGTAATTTGGCAAATATGGGCATAGGTCTTGGTATGATGGCAGGTGTAGGCGGGACTGTTGGCGGTATGGTCGGCGGTGTGGTAAAAGACACCTTTGCGGGAATGAATACCCAACCACAGGAAAACACCAAAAACTTTTGTGAAGAATGTGGGACAGAATTGATGGCGGGGGCGGCTTTCTGTGAACAGTGCGGAACACCGGTTTTGCCATTTGGTATGTGTAAAAACTGTGGAATGAAATTTACCAAAGCAGGAAAATTTTGTCCTAAGTGCGGAACAAAGAGGGAGTAAAGATTATGAAGAATAATAAAGTTTTATTGATGGCGGTTATTGTTATTGCCTTTGCGGTTTTTAATGTTGTTACCTTTCAGTTGCCGGTGGACAGGACAAATCCTTTTTGGTGGACGTACGGATTTAGTTGTGTGGCATTTGTGTTGTTGGGGGTTGTATGGTATCGTTCATTCTTTTTGGATGAGACGATTAAGAGCAGATTTTTGGGCTATCCTATAACCTATGTAGCGACTTATTATTTTATTGCCCAAATGCTGTTGTTTGCAATGGTGTTGTGTGTTCCCGATGCTAAGGAATGGTTAATTATTATTGCCAATACTGTGCTGTTGGGGATTGCCCTTATAGGGATTTGCTTTACACAGATAGGCAAAAATTATGCTTCAAGCATTGAGGAAAAAGTTGCAGTTAAAGTTAATTTTATCAAAAATACGATGGTTGAATTGGAACTGATTGCAGATGGTTTGACGGGAACAGAAGAAAGGCGGGCAATGGAAAAATTGTTGGAAACGGTAAGATACAGCGACCCTATGAGCAGTGAGAAATTGGCAGGATTGGAAAAGGAAATTGAAGCAAAGATTACCGAATTAAAAAATTCTGACAAACCGTTAGAAATAATAAATTTGTTGCAAAAAAAGTTTATTGAACGCAATGCCAAATGCAAGGCGTACAAATAAGTTTGGGAGAGGTGGAAATAATATGTCAGTAATATTCAAATGCAAAATGTGCGGCGGCACTTTACAAGCGGACTTGGAAAAGAAAATTGCAGTGTGTGATTCCTGTGGCATGGAACAAACCATTCCATCATTGGATGATGATAAAAAGGCAAATATGTTTGACCGTGCTAATCATTTTCGGGTGAATAACGAATATGACAAAGCATTGGCTATGTATGAAAAATTGTTGGAATTAGATGGGAATGATGCGGAAATATACTGGTCTATGGTACTATGTAAATATGGTATAGAATATGTGGAAGACCCGTCAACACACAAACGCATACCAACAATTAACAGGTTGCAGTATGATTCCATATTGACGGACAGCGATTATAAAATGGCACTTGAAAAAGCCAACAGTTATCAAAAACGTGTTTATGAAAATGAGGCACAAATTATTAGCAATATACAAAAAGATATACTTGCTATATCAAAACAGGAAGAGCCATTTGATGTTTTTATTTGTTACAAAGAAACAGATAATAATGGCAGACGGACAAAGGATAGCGTATTGGCAAATGATTTGTACCATCAGTTGAGTAATGAGGGTTTTAAGGTTTTCTTTGCCCGTATAACATTAGAAGATAAATTAGGGGAACAATATGAACCTTTTATTTTTGCTGCCTTAAATTCTGCAAAGGTAATGGTGGTTTTAGGAACAAACAAAGATTATTTTAATGCAGTATGGGTAAAAAATGAGTGGAGCAGATTTTTGGCTTTAGCTAAAAAAGATAGTCATAAAACATTAATTCCCGCTTATAAAGATATAGATCCTTATGATTTGCCAGAAGAATTTTCTCATTTACAGGCACAGGATATGTCAAAGTTGGGCTTTATGAGTGATTTGATTAGGGGTATTAAGAAGATTTTGGCATTAAATAGCAATGAAATAAATTCTGTTGCAAATGCAGAAACTTCTGCCAACAGTAATGTTGTCGCCTTGCTTAAGCGGGCAAATATGGCATTGGAAGATGGAGAGTTTGCAAAAGCAGATGGATTTTGCGAAGAGGTTTTAAATCAAGATGCAGAAAACGGGGAAGCATATCTTATTAAATTTTTGGCAGAATATCAGGCAAGTTCAATAGACGAGTTTGTGAATAATTATAATGGTGGGAAAGAGTATTTGGACAGTTTAAATTACAAAAAGGTGATTAAATTTGCTGATACAAATGTTAAACAAGAAATCAAGGCATTATATGATAATGAATTACAAATATTAGGTAAGGAATTTACTGATGACAATATCGAAAAAATTGTAGAAAATTTGGATGTTGATACATTAAAGAAAAATGTTGAGCAAGTTCTATGTCTGAAACAATGGTTTGAAGGAAATGTTGACCATAAAAATTCACAAGATAAAATTGCAGAATGCAATCAAATTTTTGAACATATAAACAATTGTTTGTGTAATCTATTGGAGAACGAAGATATTATTTTTAAGATGAAAACTTTTATCGTGATAAATAATATGCAGCAAATTCTGCCGATTGTTGATAATAATATTGCTGAAAAATATATAAAAAATATTCTTGAAGTTGAGTTAAGTAAGACAAAAGATTTTACGCTTATTAATAGATACGGTCCCCTTTTATATGTTTGTAAGAGAATGATTATTTTGTTATGTTTTCTTATAGGGTGTTATGAATGGATATTGCAACAGCAAGATATAGAAAATAAATCATATTACTTTGATTTGATAGATGGGAAAATTAAATTAGTGCAAAAAAAATTACAGGGTTGTTCTCAAGACCCAGACCATATATATGATAGAGCAAACGAACTAATTACAAAATATCAACAACTTAAATCAACTGGAATTATGCCAAATGAAAAAAGTATGTTAGATGCAATATCTGTAAATAAGGTTGCTAATGAAAAAAATAATAATAAAAAGGTTGATACATCATTTATTAAAACGCTCGAAAAAGAAAATAATGGAGTATTGATTGGCGGTGGTATTGGAATGGCTGTAGGTGGACCAGTGGGAGCGGCGGTAGGTGCGGTAATAGGGAAATGTTTAAGCGATAAAATTAAAGAAAAAGCAGAAAGAGAAGCGATGGAGGAAGATATTACGAAAGGTGTGAAATTTTGTATGAAACTTGTTTTATACATAGTTCTTTTTTCATTTTTTTTAACATTGATTATCAGTATTATCGGTATTATCAATCATTAACTTATTAGAAATATGAATAAGCAAAGGAGGATTATGATGAAAATAATATTTTGCAAAACAGCATGGATGAAAGAATATAAAGGAGATGTAATAAATGATCCACCTCAATATGGCGGTAAAAATCAAGATAAATGGGAATGTAATAATTTCAAATGTGTTGATGGGAAGTACTATGGATTTGTAGAGCCGCAACATGCGGATGGTAAATTTAGAAATAAAATTGATATAAAAAAAATTGGCTTGTTTGAAAAAATCAATAATGATAAATCGGTGGATGGTGTTTTGGTTATTTGGATAGCTAAAAAAGAAAAAAATAATTTACAAATAGTTGGATGGTATAAAAATGCAACAGTATATAGTTGTACTCGTCCACGTGATAAAAACTTAAAAATTGTACTTGATGAAAAATATGCAAAAGGTTCAAAATTAAGTGAAGAATATAATGGGATGAAAGATTTAAGAACTGACTATAGAAAAAAAGGTAATGGAGTTAATATAGTTGCAGATGCAGTTAATGTCCGTTTGTTGAGTGTAGAAGAAAGGGAAAATGATAAATGGAAATATAGTAAATATTTTGGCAAACAGTATGGACATACGTTATGGTATGCAAAAAGCGATGAAGAGTATTTAAACTGTTTAAGCAGATTACTTAAAGCGATTGACAATTATCCAAATTCTTCAAATATGAAAAACATATAGAGTGAGATTATGGTTGGTAGGGGTATTAGATACGCCATATAAAGATAGAGATTGGTAAACTGTAATTTACTGTGTTGACAATTCAAAGTTATAATCTTTATATTTACAGGACGAAAATATATGACAAATGATTGATTTAGAAAAATAGTTTTTCTGCTTTTTATTTTGGTCTTGACCGGCGAAAGCGTGAAGCAAGAAAATCACCCGATTTCCTCTTAAAAAAGGGAGAAAATCGGGTGATTTTCTATGTTGGGGGCAACAGAGAGAATTAGTAATTAGTAATGAGTAATTGTGGTGGGATGTTCCTGTGATTAGAGCAGAAGGTTGGCAGGGGTTGGAAGTTTTCCCTCTTCTTGAAGAGGGGGGACCGTTTTTAGGAACATAGAAGAACGGTGGGTGTTTTGGTCTACACGGAGTGTGCATACAGAAATCAAGAATATAAAAATCAGAAATGATGAAGGCAGACCAATGACAGAGAAGGTAGTAGCGGTTTATGAATGCTTCGCATAATGCAAAAACACCCGTCTGCCCCTGTGTTCCTGTGGGCAGCCACCCTCTTTAGAAAGAGGGAAAGAAGTTCGCATCAAGCGGACTTTTTTATTTTAATAATAGGAACTTTTTACCATATTTGCTCTTTATTCTTTGTTCTTTGACATTTATTCTTGTCGGGGAGAGCGACCCACCCCGTCTTGCCCTTCTATGTTCCTTTAGGCAATCCACCCCGCCCACGCCTGGGCGGGAAAAAAAGTTTGCTTTCAGCGGACTTTTCCTGATACCTGACACCTGAAATCTGAAACCTAAATTTTCTCTTGTAAAATATTTGTTATTTGTATATAATAATACATTAGAAAAATTATAAGGAGAGAGTTTCTTGAAACCGTACGAGATTAAGGAATTGGAAAAGCGTGGTTTTTTGGACACTATGCTCAGCGGCAAGCCGGAGGAGAATGCCTGGAAAGAGATTGGCAATATTCTGGCACAGGCGGAGTATGTGCGTGATGTGGAGCCAAATGCTTTGAAGAAAGCGGCCTCCAAGTGGGGCGTGAGTTTTAACGAGCGGAATACCACCCGCCGCAGTGCCATTTACAGGCAATTGGCGGAGGTGGTTTATGCCATGCTGACAAGCAAGGATGACGAGAACTTGCAGGAATTAAAGGAACTGGCGGAGCGTTTGGGGCTTTCCCCGCAACTTGCCCAAATGGCAAACCGTGGGGCGAAGAATGTGGCCTACGGCAACCGTTGCCGGGGTATTCTTAAAGGCACGGAAAAATTGGATATTCACCAGTTGAATGATTTGTTCGGTTATGACTACGAAGAAGGCCTGTCCGCCCGCCGCAGTGTTTTTGAAGAGCATTTTTACGAAAAGTTTGAAAAGTTTGAAGAAACCCAGCGTTATTCTTTGGCAGATGAGGAAGAGCTGACCGCTGTTACCGAAAAACTGGATGTTCCCTTTGAATTGAAGGAGAACTTGATGGCGGCTTTAATCCGTTTCCGCAATTTGTGGAATGCGGAAACCCAGGATTTGCAACCTATCAAGGTGCAGATTCCTTTGGCGGATGGTGAAGAATGTTATGCCGGCACCAACAGCGGACGCTGCCTGAAAAAGATGGTGGAGGTTGACAACAGTTTCTTTGACCGCAACCGCAAGTTTGATGTGGAAGACACTTTGGCTTTTAAGGGGAGCACCCTTGACGGCCAGGTGAAGCACGAGGAGCAGATGATTGTGGAGGAGATTGGTTATTTCTTTATCACCAATCTCAGGTTGATTTTCGCCAGCAAGACCAATGCGGTGCAGCATGCGGTAAGCGATATTACGGGGGCGGATTTCAAAGACAACTGCATTTATTACCACATGAAGGACGGTACGGATGCGGTTTATAAATATTCGGACGAAGCGGCAGAATGTATGTTTATGATTTTCAACCGGGTGTTGCGAGGGGAGATTCATTGCAATTAGTAATTAGTAATTAGTAATGAGAAATGATGGTAAAGAGTTCCTGTGATTATAATTGGGATAGTTAGCATAAAGCGGAAGTAACCCTCTCCTTGGGGAGAGGGGCAGGGGTGTGGGGAAAGTACGATAAGAATAAATGTCAAAGAACAAAGACCAAATGTGGTAAAATGTTCCTATTATTAGAGCAGGGAAGTAAGAATAAAGCGGACTTTTTCCGCCCCAGGCGTGGGGCGGGGGACCGACACAGTTTTTAAGGTCGGTGGTGGGGTCGCTCACTTGTAGTTAGAAGTTATAAGTTAGAAGTTACAAATTAAAGGTTAGATGTTCCTTTGATTATAGCAGGGAAGTTGGCATAGTGCGAACTCTTGCCCTCTTTGCAAAGAGGGTGGATTGCCTAAAGGAACATAGAAGGGCAAGACGGGTGATTGCTCAGTTCGCATTGCAGATAAGTTATCAATCCTCAGTCGCAACCACGTTCCTAAAAGCGACAGCCCCTTCACCAAGGGCCTCAATTTGTAGGTTATATGTTATAAGTCACAAGAAAGGGGGAAATCATGGTCAGAGTATATATTACCGAAAACAACAAATTGCAGGAACTGAATATGGAACAACTTTGCAAGGGTTGTTGGATAGACATGATTGCTCCCGACCGTGAGGAACTGGAACAGGTTGCGGAGGCCACCGGCATTCAAATGGATTTTTTGACCGCCGCATTGGACGATGACGAAAAGTCCCGTATTGAGATAGAGGAAGACCAGATTTTGGTTTTGGGTGATGTTCCTTTCCTGCGTTCCAATAATGATTATGAGGCGCTGCCTTTGGGCATTATTGTGAACCGGGATTATATTGTGACGGTGTGCCTGGAAACCAACGGTGTTACCGCCAGTTTTGATGCTAAGGGGATGAAGAACCTGCGGACCCAGCACCACACATTGTTTCTGTACCAACTTTTGTTCAGGGCCGCAACTTTGTATTTGAAATATATCCGTATCATTATCAAACGGACTGACGAGATAGAGCGTCATTTGCGGGTTTCTATGGATAACGGGGAACTGTTCAATTTGTTGGATTTGCAAAAGTCCCTGACGTATTTCTCCACATCCCTCCGCAGTGACAACGTGGTAATGGAGCGGTTGAACCGCATCCGCAACACGGGGGTGGCAAAGGATTTGATTCCCACCTACGAAGAGGATGAGGACTTGCTGGAAGACGTAACCATTGAATTTAAGCAGGCCACGGAAATGGTTGAGATGTATTCCCACATTTTGAATTCCATGATGGAGGTTTTTGCCAGCATTATCAGCAACAACCTGAACCTGGTCATGAAGTTCCTTGCCAGTGTTACCATTATGCTTGCCATTCCGACTTTAATCAGCGGCCTGTGGGGCATGAATGTGCCTGTGCCTTTTGCGGGGTCTGAATTCGGTTTCTGGGTGGTATGCTTCATCGCCATTGTTATTGGTGGCGGTGCGGGTTATACCCTGTGGAAAAAACATATGTTTTGAGGTGTTAGGTTATGAATTATGATTTGTTTTTCTTTTTGGTGTTTTTAAGTATTTCCAGTTTCGCACTGGCGTTCATTGTTTATATTGCGATTCTGAAGATTTTCGGCGACAAGCGCTGGATTGAAATGCTTTTGGTGCCGCTGGCAGTGGTGGCCTTTGATTTCTTCGTAATGGTTGTGGAAGAAGAGTACAAATATTTTGTGGGGGCAATCCCCATGGCCATCGTGGCAGGCCTTATCGGCTATGCTTACTTTTTCAAAAACATTCCTTTAGGCGGGGAGGACAATGCTGTTCAGCCCGTCGGCAGGGATGAAAAAAAATACAGTGCAAAATCCGCACGTATTCATGCTGCCCGTGCAAAACGGGGGAAAGATTAAGGAGGAAAAGATCATGATTAAAAACATTCTGGTTCCGGTTGACGGTTCTGAAGGCGGCTGGAAAGCCCTGGGAGTTGCTAAGGATTTGGCAGAAAAATTTCAGGCAAAGGTTACAGTGGTAACCGTAGTACAAGTGTTTGCCGGCGCAAGCATTATGCCCATTCCTGTGGAAAGCGGCAAGATTAATGCAGAGTTGCAGGGCATTGCCAATACCGTATTGGACAGTGCAAAAGAACGTCTTGGCAGTGTTGAGGCAGAGTTGGTTTCCTCTCCCGGCCGTCCTTCCAAGGTTATTGTGAACACCGCAAAGGAAAAGAACGTGGACCTGGTTGTTATCGGCAGCCGTGGCTTGAGCGGTCTGGCAGAGTTCTTCCTGGGCTCCGTATCCAGCGAAGTTGCCCAACTTTCCCCCTGCTCCGTAATGATTGTAAAATAATCAGCCAAAGGAGAAAAGAAAATGGCTAAATCTAAAAAACTGATGAAGACAATGGACGGCAATACCGCTGCCGCCCACATTAGTTATGCTTTTACAGATGTGGCGGCAATTTATCCCATCACCCCTTCCAGCCCTATGGCGGAAGTGGTGGACGAATGGGCCGCCAACGGGAAGAAAAATCTGTTCGGCCAACAGGTGCGGGTTGTGGAAATGCAGTCCGAGGCCGGCGCCAGCGGTGCAGTGCACGGCTCTTTGCAGAGCGGTGCGTTGACTACCACCTATACCGCATCCCAGGGCTTGCTTTTGATGATTCCCAATATGTATAAAATGGCGGGGGAACTTTTGCCCGCAGTATTCCATGTGTCCGCCCGGGCTTTGGCAACATCTTCCCTCAGCATTTTTGGCGACCATCAGGATGTTATGGCCGCCCGTCAGACCGGCTTTGCCATGCTGGCGGAGGGCAGTGTCCAAGAGGTTATGGATATGGCGGCAGTGGCTCACTTGTCCGCTATCAAAGGCCGTGTGCCCTTTGTGAACTTCTTTGACGGTTTCCGCACCAGTCACGAAATTCAAAAAGTGGAAGTGATGGATTACGCAGATTTGGGGAAATTGCTGGACAAGAAAGCGGTGGACGATTTCCGCAAACGGGCTTTGAATCCCGATAATCCTGTAATTCGCGGCACGAACCAAAATCCTGATATCTATTTCCAGACACGGGAATCCGTGAATGAATATTACAACAAACTGCCTGCCGTTGTGGAAGATTATCTGGCAAAGATTTCCAAGATTACCGGCAGGGAATACAAATTGTTCAACTATTACGGCGACCCCAAGGCAACGGATGTGGTTGTTGCCATGGGTTCCTGCACAGAAACATTGCGTACGGTGGTGGAATATTTGCGTAAGAAGGGCAAGAAGGTTGGTGTTGTGGCAGTACATCTGTACCGTCCTTTTGTGGGCGAAAAACTTTTGACCGCCATTCCCAAAACCGCAAAACGCATTGCTGTTCTGGACAGGACCAAAGAGCCCGGTGCATTGGGCGAACCTTTGTATTTGGATGTACGCTCCGCATTCTACGAGAGCAAACGCCAGCCCTTGATTATCGGCGGCCGTTACGGTTTGGGCTCCAAAGAGTTTCTGCCCGGTGACGCTTTGGCAGTATTTGAAAACTTGGCAAAGAAAAACCCGAAAAACGGCTTCACCGTTGGCATTACGGACGATGTCACCAATTTGTCTTTGGCTTCCAAACATTTGGACGTTACCCCGGAAGGCACCAAAGGTTGCAAGTTCTGGGGCTTGGGCAGTGACGGTACGGTGGGCGCCAACAAGTCCGCCATCAAGATTATCGGCGACCATACGGATATGTACGCCCAGGGCTATTTCTTCTACGACAGCAAAAAGAGCGGCGGCGTAACCGTAAGCCATTTGCGTTTCGGCAAGACCACCATTCAAGCGCCTTATCTGGTAAATGCGGCGGATTTCGTGGCAGTACACAACCAAAGTTATGTTTATAAATACAATGTCTGCAACGGCCTGAAAAAAGGCGGGGTGTTCCTTTTGAACTGCAACTGGAAAGCGGAGGAACTGGACGAAGTTCTGCCCGGTGCCATGAAACGCTATTTGGCGGAAAACAAAGTTCAGTTCTATATCATTGATGCGGTGGCCATTGCCAAGGAAATTGGCTTGGGCGGACGCATCAATATGATTATGCAATCCGCATTCTTCAAACTGGCGGACATTATTCCCATCGCCGATGCGGTGAAATACCTGAAAGATGCGGTGGAACATTCCTACGGCAAGAAGGGTCAGAATGTTGTTGACATGAATAATGCCGCCATTGACAAGGGCATTGATGCCATTGTGAAGGTGGAAATTCCTGCCAAATGGGCAAAGGCGAAAGACAGCCACATGCCGAAGAAGACCGGCAATAAATTCGTGGACAAGGTAATGGTTCCCATGAACCGTCTGGACGGCGACCTGCTGCCCGTCAGTGCTTTTGCCAAAGACCATGCGGACGGCACTTTCCCCAGCGGCACCACAAAGTATGAAAAACGTGGTACCGCCATTGATGTGCCGGAGTGGCAGGTTGAGGCATGTATTCAATGTAACCAATGTGCCTTTGTTTGCCCCCATGCCGCCATCCGCCCCGTGCTGATGACGGAAGAAGAAGCGGCAAACGCACCCAAGTCCATGAAGTTCAAGGACGCTTTGGGGACGCCCGGCCTGAAGTTCTCCATGCAGGTCAGTCCTATGGATTGCCAGGGCTGCGGCAGTTGCGTCCAGGTTTGCCCTGCTCCGAAGATGAAGGCCTTGGTTATGAAAGCATTGGAAACCCAGGCAGACCAAAAGGCGGCCTGGGAATATGCAATTAACCAGGTAACCCACAAACCCAATCCCATGAGCAAGACCACCATCAAAGGTGTGCAATTTGAAGAACCCTTGCTGGAATTCAGCGGGGCATGTGCCGGTTGCGGCGAGTCACCCTATGCCAAACTGATTACCCAACTCTTTGGCGACAGAATGATGATTTCCAACGCTACGGGCTGTACATCCATTTGGGGCGCTGCGGCCCCCTCCATGCCCTATACCAAGAATCACGCAGGTCATGGGCCTTCCTGGGCAAACTCCCTGTTTGAAGACAACGCTGAATATGGCTTGGGTATGTGTGTTGGCGTACGTCAGGAACGGGAACATGTGGCTGATTTGGTTAAGAATCTCGTTGTCTGCGACCAGGCGCCTGCTGATTTCAAAGAGGTTGGCAAAGCATGGCTGGACGGCATGATGCAGAGCGAAGGCACCCGGGAAAGGGCGGATGCTTTGGCGGCTGCGGCGGAAAAATATAAAGGGAAATACCCCATTGCCAAAGAACTTTTGGCTGCCAAACAGTTCTTTGTAAAACGCAGTCACTGGATTTTCGGCGGTGACGGCTGGGGCTATGACATCGGTTACGGCGGTTTGGATCATGTGCTTGCCAGCGGTGAGAATGTTAATGTTATGGTATTTGACACCGAAGTATATTCCAACACCGGCGGCCAATCTTCCAAATCCACACCCACAGCGGCTATTGCCAAATTTGCGGCCAGCGGCAAAAAGACCAAAAAGAAGGACTTGGGCATGATGGCAATGAGTTACGGTTATGTCTATGTGGCACAAATCAACATGGGCGCTGACAGGGCACAGACCTTGAAAGCACTTATTGAGGCGGAAGCATACGAAGGCCCGTCCCTGATTATTGCCTATGCGCCTTGCATCAACCACGGTTTGAAAGCGGGCATGGGCAAGAGCCAACTGGAAGGGAAGAAAGCGGTGGAAGCAGGATATTGGGCAAACTACCGTTTCAATCCTGAGTTGAAGGAAAAGGGCGAGAATCCCTTTACTTTGGACAGCGGTGACCCCACGGGCAATTTCCGTGAATTTTTGATGGGTGAAGTGCGTTACGCATCACTGCAAAAACTTTTCCCTGACAAGGCGGAAGAACTTTTTGCCAAGACGGAAAAGGATGCCAAAGAGCGTTTGGCTGGTTATAAGAAATTGGCTGGAAAAGAATAAAACAACCAAAAAAGCGGCGCAAGCCGCTTTTTTGGTTGTCAGGTTTCAGGTGTTAGGTGTCAGGTTTCAGGAAAGTTGGCATAGTGCGAACTCTCGTCCGCCCATAAAGGGGCGGGGGACCGACACAGTTTTTAAGGTCGGTGGTGGGGTGAGCAATTACGCTGACGCTAATGAAAAGATAAAAACTTAAAGCTTAAAGTTATGGTGAGATGTTCCTGTGATTATATCAGGATAAAGGAATTAGGATGCAGGATTCAGGGGATTAAATTACCCCTTCCTTTTGGGAGGGGAGGGCCGATACTGGAACGTGGACCGGCGGGGTGGGCGATTAGGCAGTGACAAAGTTTTCTGCGTAATCCGCACCCCCAGTCGCCTTTCTGTGTTCCTATGGGCGCCAGCCCCCGCAAAGGCGGGGGCTACTCGTGTTCCTGTGATTATAGCAGGAAGGTTGGCATAGTACGAACTTTTTCCCTCTTTTCTAAAGAGGGGGGACCGCTTGCGGTGGGGGTTTTTGCATTATAACGAAAACTTCAAATAGATTATAAAATACAAGAGAAGTGAAAAACAGTTTATGAATGCTTCGCATAATACAAAAACACCCGTCTGCCCCTGTGTTCCTGTGGGCAGCCACCCTCTTTAGAAAGAGGGGAAAAAGTTCGCATTTAGCGGACTTTTTTATTTTTCTCTTGCTTTTCACTCAGCGTTAAAAAGCATTTGGAACAACAAAATCTCATTTTCAATCTTACGTAAGATTAGATAAATCTTTCGTAATATCAGAAATCACTTTTCACGCTTTTAATTGCGTTTTGTTGAAGAGTGATTTCAGTGGTGAGAGTGAAGAGAGGAGAGAAAAGAATTTGAAAGAAGTTCTTTACGATTAGAGCGGGAAAAAATCTTTCGTTCAAAACAACAAAATTGTAAAATCAAAATGACGATATTTTGATATAGAATGACGCCATTCTAAAAATCAATTTTCACGATTTTTTCATTTTTGAATGAGAGAATTTTTTTGAAATGTAAAATAGAGAACGAAATCAAAAATATAAAAGCATCAAAATGATATCAGACCATTGCAAGTATGATATCATTTTGTCGTTTAAGCAAAAAGCAAAACGAAAAATTATTTCGTGAGGTGTCAATCTCACTATGAGATCTACCCAACTCTTACTATGAGATTGAGCGTAAAAAAAAATAAAACAGCAGTCAATGTTATTTTGATTTGAATTTGAAAGTATATAAAACTTTATCTCCACTATATACAATAGACATGAGTTTTGATTTTACAACCAAAAAGGGAAGGAAAATTTATAATTGCAGAATTAAATATAGTTTTTGTTTTATTTGGTGGGGGTTTTGTGGTATAATATTTATATTTATTCTTGCCTCCCGGTGAGGGGAGGTGTCATAAACGCAGAGCGTTTATGACGGAGGGGTAGTTTGCGGTGGCAAGTTGGGATATTGTATGAGTTTAACAAGGGGATAATTTCATAGGATGTTGAAAAGGAGAAAGTAAATGGCTTCTAAGAATGGTAGTTTAAGTGCGGCTAAAGTTGCAAAAGAGGATGAATTTTATACTCAACTCAACTATATTGAAAAAGAATTAAGACATTACAAAGAGTTCTTCAATGGTAAGGTTGTCCTTTGTAATTGTGATGACCCTTTTGAAAGTAATTTTTTTAAGTACTTTGCATTAAAATTTAATTCCCTGAAATTGAAAAAATTAATTTCTGTAAGTTACACTGGCTCGCCTATTGTGGGAAAGGAATATAATTTATTTGAAGATAAGGGACAAGAATATAAGATTACGAAAAAGCGTGCTTATAAAGTTGTAATGACAGAGTTAAAAGATGTAACAGGTGATGGCAGGGAAGATTTGGAAGATGTGAAGGAACTTATAAAACATCGTATTCGCTATCTGAAAGATGATGGAGATTTCCGCAAGGCAGAGAGTAGGGCATTGTTGCAAGAGGCAGATGTTGTGGTTACCAATCCGCCGTTCAGTTTGTTCCGTGAGTATTTGGCACAGTTGGTGGCAAGCGGTAAAAAGTTTGTGATTATCGGCAGTCAAAATGCTATAACTTATAAGGAAGTTTTCCCGTTGTTGAAGGACAACAAAGTTTGGCTTGGTTATAATTCGGGGGATATGGCTTTCAAAGTGCCTGACTATTTTGAGCCAAGAGAAACCCGTTTTTGGGTTGACGCAACAGGGCAAAAATGGCGTTCTATGGGAAATATAACTTGGTACACCAATATTGATATTGCCAAACGCCATGAGGATTTGATACTTTATAAAAATTATTCGCCTGAAGAATATCCTAAATATGATAATTATGATGCTGTTAATGTAGATAAAGTGGCAGATATTCCTTGTGATTATAATGGGATAATGGGCGTACCGATTACCTTTTTAGATAAATATAATCCGGAACAATTTGAGATAATAGGTCTTGATAGATATACAGTTCCACAAGAATTTTTAGTTGGTGGTCGTGTTGCTATCAATGGAAAACCTAAATATGCCCGTATTTTAATTCGCAGGAGGAAACAATAATGGACGATTACGATAAAGAGTATTTAGACCTTCAAGAAGAATATAAGAATTTGGAATGTGAAAACAGGAAACTTAGAAGAAAGATAGAAACATTAAAAGGGCAGATGGAAAAATTAAAAATTAAAAGAGCCAGAAAAGCACCGCAAACAAAAATTACTCCGGCAGGGAGAGAAAAGTTTGCTTATTTGCTTGATACATTGTCTAAAGATTTTATGGTTGATACCGTACATAAAAAAAGAACACGGCTTATAGGCACTATTACGGTTGTGGATGAGGAATGGTTGATTTTTGAAGGAAACACTTATTATCCGTTAGGGAAAATGTATGGCACAAGATTTTATAGAGATAATGTGTATTTTCATTGTTTGGTTTGGCATAGTGGCGGATGGAGCAAAGAACGCTATGCAGTGGAATTGGAAAAACTTGTTAGGCGTATTGATAACGGGGAAGCAGTTATACGGAAAGTTCAAAATGCTTGTGATTACCGAATGGATTGGAAAAAATATTTTAAAGAAAAGGGGATAAAAGAATGAAAATAGAATTACACGAAATTACAATAAGAGAAATATTTGACGGTTATTTGGATAGTGAGGATAATGGTGTAGTTGGTTATCACGGGCGTTTGGATATTCGTCCGGCTTTTCAGCGGGAATTTATCTACAAAGATAAGAAAAGAGATGAAGTAATAAATACTATCCGTAAAAATTTCCCATTAAATATTATGTATTGGTCGGTAAGCGGTAAGGATGCGGAAGGTAATGATACCTACGAACTTTTGGACGGACAACAAAGGACTATTTCTGCATGTCAGTATGTCAATCAAGATTTTATGGTTAATAGTGTTGGTTTTGAAAATTTAACAAATGAGGAACAGGAACAAATTTTGGATTATACATTCAAAGTGTATATTTGTGAGGGAACGGAAAGAGAAAAATTAGATTGGTTTAAGATTATAAATGTGGCAGGGGAAGTACTTACACCGCAGGAATTATTAAATGCTGTTCATACAGGTACTTGGTTGACAAGTGCCAAAAAATATTTTTCTAAATCGGGTTGCCCGGCATATTCTATTGGTGCTGATTATCTGGATGGTGAGTTGAAACGGCAAGATTTTTTAGAAACAGCATTATTGTGGATTTCGGATAAAGAAGGTACGTCTATTGAGAAATATATGTCATTACACCAACATGATGCTGATGCTGAAGTGTTGTGGAAATATTTTAAGAATGTTATTGAATGGGTAAAAGTAGTATTCCCCATGTCCAGTGTGACTAAAAAACTTATGAAAGGGCAGAAATGGGGGTTGCTTTATAACAAGTATGCTGCAACTTTTAAATCGTCTTTAGATGCTAAAGTTCAAGAATTATTACAAGACGAAGATATTACAAATTACAGGGGCATTTATGAGTATATCTTAAGTGGCAATGAAAGGTACTTAAATATAAGGGCATTTAAGCCGAGTGAAATTCAGTTTGCATATAAAAAACAAAATGGTGTTTGTTCTAAATGTGGTAAGCATTTTGAAATGAGCGAGATGGAGGCAGACCATATTAAACCATGGCATGAGGGCGGTAAGACAAACGCAGAAAACTGTCAGATGTTGTGTAAAGATTGTAACCGCAGAAAAAGTGGGAAATAATGATATAACCCCCTATCGTTTGGAAACGATAGGGGGTTAATGATGTTTGAATTTGCAGTTATGGAGGAAACTAAATTATGAGTAAAGAACTTTCATATACAGAAGAAAGAAATGCGTTGCGGGAAGAAATTTTAGAATTGATTTCTTGGCATCAGGAGGGTGAGTATTGGGATTTCAAAAAACAGTGGTATGAACACAATAAAAACGGGAAAATAAAATTATTGCATGATATTATTTGTATGGCAAATAATCTTGCTAATAAGGATGCATATATAATTATTGGTGTTGACGAAGGACAAGACCATTTAGTTGTGGGGGTTGATAAAGATAAAAACAGATGGAATACACAGAACATAATTGATTTTCTAAAAAATAAAAAATTTGTTGGGGACGTAAGACCGATTGTTCGTGTTGAAACTATGTATCTTTTTGATGGGATAGATATACCAATTGATGTGATTATTATACGGAATAGCCACAATACACCTTTTTACTTGAAAGAACAATTTGAAGAAGTAAATGCTAACTATATTTATACAAGGGTTGGTGATACAAATACTCCAATAAATAATTCTGCTGATATTAATCATGTGGAATATCTGTGGCGAAAAAGATTTCATTTAGATGAAACACCATTGGAAAAATTTGGTTATTATTTACAACAAACAGATTTGTGGGAAGGATATTTAGAAAATGGTGTTGAGTGTAGATATTTCAAAGAACATCCAGAGTATAGGATTAGAGAGGATATAGATAATGATAGAGATGCTACAGAATTTTATATGTTGCTATATCAAGATAAAAGGCCACATTGGAATATTGCAAAATTTTATTATCATCAAACAATGCTAAAAGAGATTTTATATAATTCGCTTGATGGGGGAGGTTGTTATGTAGCATTACCGGAACAAAGAGGATTTTCTTTTGGAGATAATTTTTGGTGGGACATTTCTTATTATAGTTATTGTAAAAATTCTTTAGAATATGGTTTTTTATACTTTTTGCTGAAAGTACATGATCAATTAAATAGTTATCAAATTGCTCTTTTTAAGAAAGTTATTTTGTTCTTTGATAATGAGTTAGAAAGAATAAATTTTGAAAATTATGCTAAAAACAATAAAACAAGATATGAAGAATTATACAAACAAGAAATTAACAATCCTGTTCCATGGGGGTCATATAAAGTTAAAGAATATGATACTATGGAGAATTTGGAAAAGCAGTATCATAATGCTTTTGTTTTGCAGAAAATGTTGGTTGAGTTTAGAGAAAAGAGGGATAAATTGATAGTGTCAGCATAAAATTCAAAAAAAAATGCTAAATAAAGGTTATTGATTTTAATTTTTTACCTCTCACGGATTGACAAAACTTGCAACATTGTCAAATTTTCGCAAGCCACCCAGTTTCCAAATAACACAATTAAAAAGCAGTTAAAATACATGCGTTTTGACTACTTTTGTTTTATAATTGTTGTCAAAGAGGTGATTGTTATGGAAAATAGTGCAGTAGTTACATTACGGATGCCAAGAGCATTGAAGGACGAAAGCAACAAATTTTTTAGGGCTTGCGGTTTGACATTTAATCAGGCCATACAGTTGTTTTTGACACAATGCCTTAATCGGCAGGAGATACCCTTTAAGGTTATTCCTAACTATGAGTTGAAAGAAAGTGTCGCTCATGACATTGAAGAAGCCGAAAAGGGGACTAAATATAATTAGTAATGAATAATTAGTAATGAGTAATGGTGGTAAGATGTTCCGGTGATTATATAGTTGGGTTTCAGATGTACGGTGTTATGCGAATCCTCGTGCGCCCCTAGAGGGGGGGGGGTATGGAAAAAGCAGAAATGCTTTTTTGGTGGTGGGGTGGCGACTGCATAACGAAAGTACCGCTTTAATCGCCACCCTCAGTCAGTTGCTACGCAACTGCCAGCCCCCTCCAGGGGGCACAAGAGTCAGCATTAAGCAAACAAGTTTTCTGCGTAATCCGCACCCCCATTCGCCTTTCTGTGTTCCTATAGGCGCCAGCCCCCGCAATGGCGGGGGCTATTTATATTCCTGCAATCTGTTTATATAATCACAGGAACATTTTACCATCATTCTGCATTCTTAATTCATAATTCTTAATTGGTTATCAATCTCCAGTCGCAACCACGTTCCTAAAAGCGATAGCCACTTCACCAAGGGACCTGAAGCCCGCATTAGGCGGACTTTCCCTGAATCCTGAATCCTAATTCCTTTTCCCTTATTTTAATCATAGGAACATATTACCGTAGTTTTAAGCTTTAAGTTTTTAACTTTTAACTAAAACAAAAAGTCCGTGCGGGGCACGGACTTTTTGTACTTTGGAGCTAACGGCAGGACTTGAACCTGTGACCTGCTGATTACGAATCAGCTGCTCTACCGGCTGAGCTACGTTAGCATAAACAATGATAATTATCTTACCACAATTACTGGCTATTGGCAAGAGTATATTTTTTTGCTATAATATTTTTATGTTTACGGAAAAGGGCAGCCGTTGCCGGTTCTTGCTTACGCTGGCAGGGGTCTATGCAGTTATACAATTTATTTTGCGGTGGGTTTTCCTTATCTTCAGCAGGCAGGATGTGAGTTGGAGTTTTTGGGATATTCTGAAAACTTTGCTTCTTGGTTTTGGTTACGATGTTCTTGTTTTCCTGTACCTGCTTTTGCCGGTGGGGCTGGTGCTTTTGGCAAAGGATGCCTGGCTGGAGCGTGGCTTGGCAAGAAAAATTTTGGTGGCAATGCTTTATATTTTTGCCGCCTTCACCGCTTTTGTTTTTATCAGCGAATTTTATTTTTGGGACGAGTTTCAGAGTCGCTACAATTTTATTGCGGTGGATTATTTGATTTATACCCAGGAACTTTTTGGCAATATTTTCCAAAGTTATAATTTTTTCATTATTATTGGTTGTGAGGCGCTGCTGGCGGGGATTCTGATTTTTGTTTTGAAAAAGATTTTGCCGCCGCAGTTCATATCAAAAACTTGGGGCAGACGGTTGGCGGAGTTTGGGGCTTATGTGCTGACCTTGCTTGCGGGGACTTTTCTTTTGACCAGTAATGTGGCAACGGTGGTTTCAGTCAATGTGTACAATCAGGAAATTGCCCGCAACGGTGTGTATCAGTTTGTGTACGCATTTTTTAATAATGAACTGGACTATAATCGTTTTTATCGTCATGTGGATGATAAGCAGGTTGTTCAAAAATTGAGACAGAAAATGGCCCTGTGTCAGGGGAATTTTGCCAATGACAGGGATTTGACCCGTAATATTATCAACCACAACAGGTTCAGCGGCAAGACGCCGAATATTTGTGTGATTGTGGTGGAGTCCTTGAGCGCCCGTTATACGGGAATGGACGGGAACAAAAATTCCCTTACCCCACGGCTGGATGAAATTGCGAAAAAGTCCTTCTGCTATACAAATGTTTATGCCACGGGAACCCGCACGGTGCGTGGTTTGGAAGCGGTAACCCTTTCTGTTCCGCCCACTCCCGGCCAGAGCATTCTCCGCCGTGAAAACTGCACTGGACTGCATAATGTGGGTACGGAACTGCGGGGGCATGGTTATGCCACAGAATTTGTCTATGGGGGTTACGGTTATTTTGACAATATGAATGCCTTTTTTGAAGGCAATAAGTTTGATATCTATGACAGGAATTCCATTCCCAAAGAAAAGGTTTTCAACGATACGATTTGGGGCGTGGCGGATGAGATTTTGTTTGACAAGGTTCTGGAACGGTTGGACGAACAGGGCGCCAAGAACGAGCCCACTTTGCAAATTGTGCTTACCACCACCAACCACAGGCCTTTTACTTTCCCGGAGGGTAGGGTGGATGTGCCGCAGGGGGTTCGGGATTCGGTTGTGGTTTATACGGACTGGGCCATTGACGATTTTTTGAAAAAGGCGGAAAAGAAACCTTGGTTTGAAGATACGGTCTTTGTGATTTTGGCGGACCACAATGCTTTGGCGGCAGGGAAGGTGGAACTTCCCGTTTCCAGCTACAAAATACCTTGCATAGTGTATGCCCCCAAATATTTCGGTCACGGGGTTAATAACCGGCTGATGAGCCAGATTGATGTGCTGCCCACGGTTTTCGGTATGTTGGGTTTCAGTTACCAGACCAAGAATATGGGGTATGATATTAACAAATTGCCCGTGGGGGCGGAGAGGATGTTTATCAGCACTTATCAGCAGATGGGTTTTGTGAAGGGGGACAAACTTTGCGTTTTGTGGCCGGGAAATCATGTGAACTGCTACCGTATCAAGGATTTTTCCGTGAGCGACTATGAGCCGATTCCTGAGGACGGGGAACTGGTGGAGGAAGCGGTTACCTGGTACCAGGGGGCAAGCACCCTTTACAAGCAGGGGTACTTGAAAGAGTAACCATATAAAATATTAAAAAAATTATAATAGACGTATGTGCAATACGTCTATTTTTGTGGTATAATAATGTATCTTATTGTTTTTATATGCGGGTGTGGCGGAATTGGCAGACGCACCAGACTTAGGATCTGGCGGGTTCACCCATGCAGGTTCAAGTCCTGTCACCCGCACCAAGGACTATTCGTATAGGAGAGAATATGGGTTTGTTGAAACTTTTTTTGACATTGGTTTTGGCTTTGAGTTTTGTTTCCCCAGCTTTGGCGAAGGAGGGGGAGGACGGCACCGGCAAGATTGTCAAGGCGGCAAAGATTACCCGGGCGGAGGAAACTGTGGACATCCGGGTGGCCGGTGATATTGTTGACCCGGACAGGCCGAAGAAGGAATATAAGAACGGGGAGTTCGGCATCAGCATTTACAGCGACAAGAGTTTGGGCTGGCACGGGCTGATAAATATTGTGCCGGTGGACACGGGGCTGAAGGGGGACAAAATCCGTCTGACTGCCGGTGAGGCGGGGGTCAATGTGGCTCTTGAAAAATTGCGTTATTGGCCGGGGGTGGACTGGTACCAGCCCACGGAGACCGTGGCGGAGTTCACTTCGGAAACAGACAAAACTTATGAGTTTTCCGTGCCTTTAAATGAGCAGAATGCGGCTTACCGTTTGTGTGCCACAAAGGGTGAAAAGATTTCCCTCATTTATTTGTCTTCCAAAATTTTCAGCCGTGGGGTGGAGTATGAATTCACAAGCACGGACTTTGTTGATTACAAGTTGGAAAAATACGAGCCCATGAGCCATCTGGCAAGGGTTTATGCTTATTGGACCGCCCATAAGGGTGAGGATGTGCGGTATATCAGGACTCTTTACTGGCGTACCATTGCTACAGGTTGGTCCATGGTAATGAGCAAGGTTTCCCCTTTGGACGAGGACGGGTATTATCATTCTACAGAGTGGTTTTTTGACGAGTTTGCCTATGCGCTTTTCCCAGGGGTTGACTGGCCGGATTTGCGGCGGGAAGACCATGTGCTGTGGTTTGCGGAGCGGTCCGAACCCTATGTTATCCGCCGCAGGACTTTTGATATTAACCAGGTAAATATTATCAGGCAGCGCCGTGAGGGGGATTATTTGGTGGTGACCATGAGGGTTGAAGGCGATAAGAAGGATAAGGATGTGGATATTTATATGACGGCGGCGAACCGTTACAAACATCCCTTCCCATGGAAGATTGAAAAAGGAGTGATTTTATAATGGCAGATGTAATGTCGCAGATGGCGGGCAATCAGATGGCCGCTTTGAAACTGGAAATTGCGGAACTGCGTGAGCGGTTGGCGGAGGTTACGGATGAAGAGGCGAAGAAGATGATTCGCCGGGAAATTATGAACAAGGAAACCCACTATAATATTCTTGCAGAGCGTATGCGTCTGCAAAACTGAGAGGTTAATTTTGGAAAAATTATTAGTTACAGGCGGAAAACCCTTACAGGGAAGAATAACAGTGGGCGGGGCAAAGAATGCGGTGCTGCCGATAATTATTGCGGCACTGCTTGCCAAGACACCCAGCCGGTTTGATGAGGTGCCCATGCTGGACGATGTGCAAACCATCAGCCAGGTGCTGCGGAATTTGGGGGTTAAGGTGGATGACGGAGAGCCCCACATGCTGACGGTGGACAGCGGTGAGATTACCAGTTATGAGCCGCCCTACGATTTGGTGAGTACCATGCGGGCATCTTTTCTGGTGTTGGGCCCTTTGATTGCCAGAATGGGTAAGGCAAGAATTTCCATGCCCGGCGGGTGTGCCATCGGCGCCCGTCCCATTGACATCCACCTGAAGGCCTTTGAGGCGTTGGGGGTGAAGATTGAGCAGGGGCACGGTTATATTGAAGCCAGTGCGCCGGACGGAATCAAGGGGGCAACCATTTATTTTGATTTTCCCAGTGTGGGCGCTACGGAACATGTGATGATGCTGGCGGTACTTGCAAAGGGAAAAACTGTTTTGGAAAATGTGGCACAGGAACCGGAAATAGTTGACCTGGCAAACTATCTGAACAAGATGGGGGCCAAGGTGCGTGGTGCAGGTACGGCGGTCATTAAGATTGAAGGGGTGAAGGAACTGCACGGGGCGGACTACACCATTATTCCCGACCGTATAGAGGCTGGCACATATATGATAGCGGCGGCCATGACCGGTGGGGATGTAATCATTGAGAATGTTTTGCCGGAGCATCAAAAACCTTTGACGGCAAAATTGCGTGAGGCGGGGGCCATAGTGGAAGAGGATGTGGACAGAATCCATGTGATAAGTAACGGGCAGCTGAAAGCGGTTGATATCAAGACCTTGCCGTTCCCCGGATTTCCCACGGACATGCAGGCACAGATAATGGCAATGCTGGTGGTGGCAGAGGGACGGAGCAGGATAACGGAAACGGTTTTTGAAAACAGGTTTATGCATGTGACGGAACTGATGCGGATGGGGGCGAAAATAACTACGGAGGGACGCAGCGCATCCATAGACGGGCCGGCACATTTGACCGGCTGTCAGGTGCGATGTACCGATTTAAGGGCAGGTGCGGCGATGATATTGGCGGCTTTGGTGGCAGAGGGACAGACAAGCATTGTTGATTTGCATCATATTGACAGGGGATATGAAAATATAGTTGAAAAATTACGGGGGCTTGGAGCCCAAATTGAAAGAGTGAAGGAGTAAAATTATGTTTAAGAGCGTTGACATCGGTATTGATTTAGGGACGGCCAACATTTTGGTTTATGAAAAGGACAAGGGGGTTGTTTTCAATGAACCCAGTGTGGTGGCTTTGGACAAGAAAAATCAAAAGGTTTTGGCAATCGGCCATGAGGCAAGGGAACTATTGGGCCGTTCCCCGGAGAACATTACAACCGTAAGACCTTTGCGTGAAGGGGTTATTGCCAAGTACACAATTACCCAAAGGATGCTGGCCATGATTATTGAAAAGGTTTGCGGCCGCAGTTTGTTCTTCAAACCCCGTGTTATGGTGTGTGTGCCTGTGGGTATCACCAGCGTGGAGAAACGGGCAGTGTTGGAAGCGGCTATGCACGGGGGTGCATCAAAAACCTATTTGATTGAAGAACCGATGGCGGCGGCTTTGGGCGCCGGTGTTGATATTGGATTGCCCCGTGGCAATATGGTGGTTGATATTGGGGGCGGCAGTACGGACGTGGCGATTCTTTCTTTGGGCGGCATCGTGGTTGACAACAGCACCCGTATTGGCGGCGACCATTTTGACGAGGCCATTGCCTCCTATGTGAAACGGGAAAAAGGTGTGACTATCGGTGAAAGAACGGCGGAAGAGATTAAGACCAAAGTTGCAACAGTTTCCACATCCGGGCGTAATGATGAAATTGAAGTTCGTGGTCATGACAATGTTTCCGGCCTGCCCAAGACCATTACGGTGAGCAGTGCGGAGTGCCGTGAGGCCTTGACGGATTCCGTGCAGACATTGTTGAACGCTGTGCGTCAGGTTTTGGAAAAATGCCCGCCGGAACTTTCTGCGGATATTATTGACAATGGCATTTATTTAACTGGCGGCGGTGCGTTGCTGGACGGTTTGGCAACTGTACTGCACGAGGAAACAAAGATTGATATGCACATTGCTTCCGACCCGTTGAATTGTGTGGCCATTGGCACGGGCATTGCCCTCCGTTCTCTGGATATGTTGCATAACGGCGAAATTTTCACCTATGCCAATATTGCTTCTAATATGGCGAAGAGATAGGTTTCAGGTTACAGGGTAAAGGAATTAGGAATCAGGATTTAGGGGGAGAATAATGCGTAATGCGGAATTCGCAATGCGTAATTATGGTAGGATGTTCCTGTGATTAGAGCAGAGGTTTCAGGTGTGCGGGGTTATGCGAACCCCCGTCCGCCCATAAAGGGGCGGGGGACCGCCTACGGGAGCGTGTTGGCGGTGGTGGGGTGAGCAATTAGGTTGATACTTTATCAAGGAAAAAATGTCAAAGAACAAAGAATAAAGAACAAATAAGGTAAGATGTTCCTGTGATTAGAGCAGGATAAAGGATAAAAGAATTGGGAGTCAGGATTCAGGGAAGTTATAAGTTAGAAGTCAAAATATTCAGTAAAGGATTAAGAGGTTAGGTATGAAGAAGTTTGTCAGGTTTTTAATTTTATGTGTGATTTGTTTGTTCAGCAGTGTGGCACTGGCTAAGGTGTCTTTCATGCCTTTGCGTGATTTGAAAGCGGGTATGAAAGGTGTTGGCAAAACAGTTATCTTGGGCGATAAAATTGAAACTTTTGATGTGGAAATTTTGGGGGTGCAGGGTTCCCCCGCCTCGGGTGAAACTATTTTTGCCCGCCTGAGCGGTGATTTGATTGAAAAAGCCGGCGGTGTTGCCCAGGGTATGAGCGGCAGTCCTGTATATGTGGACGGACGTTTGGTGGGGGCAGTGGCTTTCGGCCGTTCTTTTAACGACCCGCACTATTGTTTTTTGACACCGATTCACCAAATGCTGGAACTGGTTGACGAAGTGCATTATCCGTCCCACTGGCTGCCCAAAGGTACGGCATTGAGCGCCGGCGGTTTTACAGAAGAGGGAATGGCACATTTGAAGGAGCGTTTGCTGCCTTTCGGATTGGATGCGGTGCCCGGCGGCAGCGGTGAAGTTAATACGGGTGACTTTGAAGCCGGCGGCAGTGTGGGGGTTTCCTTAATCAATGGTGATATTACTTTGGGCGCATTGGGTACGGTTACATGGACTGATGATGAAGGTAATCTTTTGGCCTTCGGACATCAGTTTTTGAAACGGGGCGGCGCCCAGTTCTTTATGAACAAAGTGTGGATTTTAGGGGTTGTCCCCAATATGAATTCCAGTTACAAAGTGGGGCAGATTGGCCAGGTTGCGGGGAAGATTACCCAGGACCGGGCATCTGGCGTGGCGGGCCTGATTGGACAAGAACCCAAGTCAATACCTCTGGTGGTGAATGTGGGGGATTTTGAGCGTGGTTCTTTCAATACCATAAGTGTTAATCTGGTGGAAGACGAACTGCTTTTGCCAGAACTGGTGGATGCCGCAGTTTATAATTGTCTGACAAAGACCTGTGACCGGGTTGGCGGCGGAACCGCACAACTCAGTTTTGATTTGGAGGCATTGAACGAAAAAGGTGAGAAATATAATGTGCATCGTGACAATATGTATTTTGCCGTAAGCGGCCTGCTGAAAAATTTGGACAACGAGATGACGGGGATTATTTCCAACCTGTCTTTGAACAAGTTTGATGCTTTAAATGTCCGCAGGATTAATGTGGATGTGAAAGTGACACAGGATTTGCGTGTTGTGGAACTGAAAGAAATTTCCATTCCCAGAAGGGATTACCGTCCGGGGGACAAGGTTCCTGTCATTGTGAAAATGAAGCCCTACCGTGGGGAAGAATTTAAGCGTGCTTTGGAATTCACAATTCCCAAGGACTACAAAGATAAAAAGATAACAATTTCTGTGCGTGGCGGTTCCAGTTTGTTGTGGCTGGAGCGAATTCTCCGCAACAAGCAGGATGAACAAATGCCTTTGCAGAGCAAAGAATCAAAACAGGTGTTGAAAGATTACATTGAAAATTTGAAAACCGGTGACAAAAATAATGAACTGATTGTGGATATGTCGGGTAAAAACCTTATGAATCTTGCAAGGAAAACGGAAGCAGGTTTGGTGGGACTGCTGAAGGGGACACCGAACAAAGTCAAAGAGGCCTATGACTTTATTGTCATAGGGGATTTGGAAGTTTCCTTCAAAGTCAAATGACATAATTTTGTCATAATTTGCGATTAGAATAAACTCACACAGAGGTTGGGGCTGAATGTTAAGTTACATTGGTTCTAAATTAATAGGGATGGCAGAAATAGCCGGCGGGCTGTGGCTTTTGTTTGTAGATACATTATGCCGGCTCAAACATATTGATGTTAAGGAAACCTGCCGGCAGATGGCTCTCTTGGGGGCGGACTCCCTACCCATTGTGGCCGCCACCATTCTTTGTACGGGAATGGTATTTTCTGTGCAAACAGCAAAGGAATTTGTGGAACTGGGGGCAAGCAGTACGGTCGGTGGCATTGTTGCCATTGCCATGGCAAGGGAACTTGTCCCTATCCTGACAGGTGTGGTTGTGGCAGGCCGTATAGGAGCGGCTATTGCAGCGGAAATAGGTACGATGAAAGTTACGGAGCAGGTGGATGCTTTAAGAGTTATGGCTGCTAATCCGGTAAGTTATTTGGTGGTGCCCCGTTTTATCGCCATCATTTGCATGATGCCGGTGCTGGTGATTTTCGGAAATATTATTGGTGATGTTGGCGGCTGGGGTGTTGCCCATTATTATGCAGGCATCAGTTCTTTCAGTTTTACCAATTCCATTAAGACCTATGCGGAGTTCTATGATGTGTGGGGCGGCATGATGAAGAGTTGTGTTTTCGGCGGCATTATTGCCATCGTAGGTTGTTATAAAGGACTGAATGCGCCCAACGGTGCGGAAGGTGTGGGCCTGGCAACAACTGCCAGCGTGGTGCTTTCCATTATTTTGATTTTCATTACAAATTATTTTTTGTCTTTGGTGATTTATGTCTGAAGCGATTTCCATCAAAAACTTAACAGTGCAGTTCGGGGAACGGAAAATTCTGAAGGCCGTCAATCTTGATATACATCAGGGTGAAACCTTGGCGGTGATTGGGCCTTCCGGCACAGGAAAAAGTACCATTATGAAGGTGCTGACGGGTTTGTTGAAACCCAATTCCGGCAGTGTGGTTATCAATGGTCAGGAAACGGCGGCCTTTGGCGAGGCACAATGGGACGAACTGCGTAAGCACATGGGAGTGGTGTTTCAATACAGCGCCCTCTTTGATTTTCTCAATGTGGGTGAAAATGTTGCATTTGGCTTGAGACGGCATTATAAAGTTGCGGAAGCGGAGGTGCAAGCAAGGGTTACGGAACTGCTCCGTATGGTGGGGATGCCGGATACGGAAAAGATGATGCCGGCAGAATTGTCCGGCGGTATGAAGAAAAGGGTTGGTTTGGCAAGGGCCTTGGCAATGCGTCCCAACATAGTTCTTTATGATGAGCCAACCAGCGGACTGGATCCGGTTATGACCACAGCAATCAGCAAACTGATTCGGCAGACACAGCAACAGTTGGGCATAACTTCCATTATGGTAACACATGATATGGAGAGTGTGGATATAGCGGCGGACAGGGTGGCAATGCTTTACAAAGGGGACATCATTGCCTTAGGTACGGTGGAAGAGATTAAGAGCAGCACAAATCCGATTGTGCAGGCATTTATTAAAGGGCAGGAATTGCCGGAAGAGGTGACACGATGAACAGTGAAACAAAGGTAGGGGCATTTACATTGGCAGGTGCCGCACTTTTAGCGGGCATCATCAGTTTTATGGGGGCGTTCCGTTTCAGCAGCAAGGCCTACGGACTGACCATTGTTTATCCTGATGCACAGGGACTGCTGAACGGCGCAGAGGTACGCTACGCCGGCGTACATGTAGGTGTTGTGAAAAATATCAGTGTGGTGAACAATAAGGCCAGCGTGGAAACAGAAATTGATGAGCAGATTAAATTGCCGCAAGGGGCGGTTTTCGGAGTTGGGGCTGACGGCGTTATGGGGGCAAAATTTGTGAACATTATGCCGCCGCAAAAAATATCTGCCCAATACATCAAACAGGGCAGTACCATTGAGGGTGATGCGGGGGCTGGCATAGACAGTTTCCTGCAGCAAAGTACGGAACTGCTGAGCAGGGTCGGTGTGATTGTGGAAAATCTTGACAATATGCTGACTAACGAAACCATTCAACGCTCTTTGAACACCAGTGCCAAGAATATGACGGAAGTAACCAATAATTTGCGGGAAGTTACCAGACATCTGAACGGCATAGTCGGTGTAATAGACGGTGTGAGCCAGGAGCCGGCAACCGCCCAGGCATTGAGGGAAACTCTTTACAATGTGCGTGATACATCCGCCGGGGCAAAAAAGATAGTGAAGACCATCAGCGATTTGGAAGTTGATGCGGATGTGGGGCATAATATGAAGGGCGGACATTGGCGTGGCAATATGGGCGTAACCCTTCATCCATCCAAGCAGGATTCGGTGTACTTGGGCGGGTATGACATTGGTGATGAAAATAAATTTGATTTTATTGTAGGACGGAAATTCGGCCCGGCGGCAGTGAGCGCCGGTTCCATGCAGGGAGAGTTTGGCGTGGGGCTGAGTTACGATGTAATCAAGAATTTCAGGATATACAGCCAGTATTATGATTTTGACAACCACAAGTTGAGAATCGGGGCGGAAGTCCCATTGAATAAAAATGTTAGTGTGTACGGTGAAACCATGGATGCCCGACATGGCACAAAACGGGAAACTTACGCAGGTATGCGGGCAAGGTTTTAACAGGAGCAGGAGGACAGTATGAGAAAAGCAAAATTAGCAACATTATTTTTAGGACTGGTTATGGCACAGGGCGCCATGGCGGCGGAAAGTGTAAATCTTACCATAGATGATGCCATTTACCGTGCCTTTGCCACCAATCCGGCAGTAAAAATTGCCGGGTATGAACGGGATGCCGCCAGGGCTAATATGAATGCCGCCCGTATGGAACGGGGTATCACCATTACAGGAAGGCACGAAAGCAGCCGTGGGGGATATGAGCGTCAGCAATACATTGGCGGGGTTTATAAGGACAAACTCAGCACCACCCATTCCAATTCCGTAACAGCGTCCATGCCAATTTATACCGGCGGCAATTTAAGCGGCAAGATGATTACTGCCAAGGCCAATTATCAGCAGTCCGTATCGGGTATGCAAAAGGCCTATAACGATATGCACTACACGGTCACGGAAGCATATTACAACTGCCTTCTGACACAGGATTTGGAAAAGGTTGCCAAAGAGTCAGTACAAACCTTGAGCGAGCATTTGCGTCATGTACAGGATTCCTATGATGTGGGCGTGGTTGCCAAGGTGGATGTGCTCCGTTCAGAAGTTGAGTTGGCGGATGCGGAGCAAAACCTTATCAAGGCGGAAAACAACCGTAAGATTGCAGAGCATACTTTGAACAAGATTATCGGCCTGCCATTGGAAACAGAACTGAATCTTACCGATACATTGAAATATGCCCCTTATGAAAGGGAATTGGATTACTGCCTGCAATTTGCCCAGACCAACAGGCCGGAACTGGAACAGGCAAAGCAGGGGTTCAGGGCGGCCAAGGGTAGTGTGCGTTCCGCACGCAGCGGTTATATGCCGCAGATAAGTGTCAATGCTTCAAAGTCATGGAGCAATGTTGACAGCAAAACTGGTACGACCCACGGCTGGCCCGGCAATCAGGATGAGAAATGGGGCGTGGGCGCCACTGCCACCTGGAATGTATTTGACTGCGGGGTAACATTGTCCAGAATACATGCGGCAGAGGCAAAAGCCAGGGCGGCCAAGGAAACCTGGCGGGATACGGAAAACGGTGTCATGTTGGATGTCCGCAATTGTTACTACAATCTAAATGAGGCGGAACGCCGTATCAAGACCGCAGAAGTGACGGTGGAAAAGGCACAGGAAGATTATGACATTGCCCAACTGCGTTATCAGAACGGTGTGGGAACTAACACGGATGTGTTGGATGCTCAAGTTGCTTTGACTCAGGCCAAAACAAATTACATTCAGGCCTGCTACGATTTCAGCACCAGCAAGATTGCTTTGGACAACGCCATCGGCGTTCCCTTCAAGTCACCGTTGGAGGAAAAGACAGTGGTGAAAGTAAAACCTTTGTTGAAGGACAAGAAGAAAAAGAAATAAGTTGCAGAGATTGAGAGGATGAAAAAATGCGTAAGATTTTGAAAAATACACTGCGGATTGCAGTAATTGCAAGTTTTGCCACAAGTTTGTTGTTGAGCGGTTGTGCCGGCGCCAAGAGCGCCACAACCGAACCGGTTAATCCGCCGGCAGTTTCCCTGCCCGCCAATTCTGCCCGTATGACTCCCGTTGTTCAGGCGGCAAGGAAGGTCGGTCCTGCGGTAGTGGGGATTACCAACAAGCGTCAGGCAAGGGATTTCTTTAACCGTCTTGTGGATGCCAGCGGTACGGGCAGCGGTGTAATTTACAAGTCGGACGGTTATATTGTAACCAACCATCATGTAATTGAGGGTGCCAAAGAAATTTTGGTGCAACTTTCTGACGGACGGGAACTGCCCGCCAAACTTTTGGGCAGCGACAGCATTACGGATTTGGCGGTCATTAAGGTGGAGGCCAAAGATTTGCCCTATGTAACCTTTGGTGACAGTGATGCGATAATGGTGGGGGAAACAGCCATTGCCATCGGTAACCCTCTCGGACTGGAATTGCGTGGGACGGTTACCGCCGGTGTGATTTCCGCTTTGAACCGTACAGTAAAGATTGGGGACAGCGATATACCTTTGATTCAGACCGATGCCGCCATTAACCCCGGCAATTCCGGCGGCGCTTTGGTGAATGCGGATGGGGAAGTAATCGGTATCAACAGTCGCAAAGTGGCGGCCGGAGGTATAGAAGGTTTGGGCTTTGCCGTACCTTCCAATATTGTGAAAACCGTTGTGCGTGACTTGGAAAAGAATGGTACCGTAACCCGTCCTTATCTCGGTGTATATTTAATGGATAAGGAAATTTTGGACAGAAGCAATTTTGAATATGATTTGCAGGGGGGCGTGCTGGTATATAAGATTGCCCCCAATTCCCCCATTGCCAGGGCGGGCATTAAACCTATGGACATTATCGTAAAAATCAATGGTGAAAAAGTTTCCCGTGCCAGCGAATTGCGTGCCAAACTCTTTACTCATAAGGTTGGGGACGTGGTGACCTTGACTGTGCTTTTCCGTGGTGAATTCCATGATTACAAAGTAACTTTGGGCGTTGCACCGAAACCGGAAAAGAAGAAATAAGATAATGAAAATAACCGTTCTCGCCGTGGGAAAACTGAAAGAAAAATATTGGACGGAAGCCATGGGGGAATATCTAAAACGGCTGGGACCCTTTGCCAAAGTGGAGGTAAGGGAAGTGCCGGAGCAAAGGACTGTGGAGGAAGAAACACAGCGGTTGCTGGGAGTATTGCCGGAACACGCCTATGTGATGCTTTTGGACACACAGGGCAAGGAAATATCTTCCCCCCAGTTAGCAGAAAAGTTTGATAAATTGACAGTTGAGGGAGTAAGTCATTTGTGCTTTGTCATTGGCGGCGCCTTCGGATTCACGGATGCCTTACGCAAACGGGCGGATTTCCGTTGGCGTTTTTCACCCTTGACCTTTACCCACCAGATGATTAGGGTAATGCTGGCAGAGCAAATTTATCGGGCTTTCAAAATCAGCAGGGGAGAAAAATATCATTGGTGAAATACAGGTTTCCCTTTCAGGTAGTCAAGTTAATAGAGGCATTTCAGGAGCATAATTTTGAAGCGTATGTAGTTGGGGGTGCGGTGCGGGACATTCTTCTTGGCAAGCATCCCCATGACTATGATATTGCCACCAGCGCCACGCCGGAGGATGCAGTGGCAGTTGCTCAAGAAAAAGGGTGGCAGACCATAGACAAACTGGGCAAGAATTTCGGTACGGTTTTGATTGTGGTGAAGGGTATGCCCATGGAGGTTACCACCTTCCGTGGGGAACGCTATGACAAGGACAGCCACCGGCCGGCGGAAATTTGGAAGGCAAAAAATTTGCAGGAAGATTGCAAACGCCGTGATTTTACCATCAACGCCATGGCTTTGGATTTGCGAGGTATTCTCTATGATTTTCACGGCGGCAGAAAGGACTTGGAAAACCGGGTTTTGCGGACTGTGGGCAATGCCAAAAAACGCTTTGAGGAAGGTGCTTTAAGAATGTTCCGTGCCTGCCGGTTTGTGGCGGAATTGGGTTTTGACTATGTGGATGAAAAGGGCAAAACCCATAAATTTGGCGACCCCAAGACGGAATATTTTTTGCCCAAATGTCCAATTTTTAATGTTTCCCGTTGCAGCGGTCTGTCTGTGGAACGGGTGAAGGCGGAACTGGAAAAATTAATCTGCGGTGACTATGCCGGACTGGGGCTTGCCATGCTGGTAGGCAGCGGGCTGGCGGGGGCACAGTGCCAAATAAAAAAGAATGGGGTCATAAGCACCATTCCCATTCTTACAGAACTTTTGCATTTGGTGGGACTTAAGCAAAATCCCAAGTTTCATCTGTATGACGGGTTTGAACACACATTACGGGCGGTGGACAACGGCCCTCAAAGTTTGCCGGTGCGATGGGCTTTGGTGTGCCATGATTTGGGCAAAGGTATGCCCAATATTCGTGACATAAATAAGGAAGGCCAGCCAAGGGATGCAGGCCATGAAAAAGAAAGCGCCCGTATGACCATGGAACTTTTGCAAAGGTTGAATTACGCGCCAAAGTTTGCCAAATACATTACTTTTTTGGTGGCACATCACATGCGGTTTGCGGGCTTTATGCATAACGAGCATACAGGCAAGGAACGGGCGGAACAGGGCATGCTGCACTGGCTCCGTGAAGTGGCGGCAGGAGGACTTTTCCGGCACGAAAAGGATATGGCGGATGGTTGTACGGATTTAGTTAAAGTATATTTGGCGGATATGGGGGCAACAAAAGCCGGGAAAAACCCCGATATTATGGCGGAAGGCCGGGAAATGGGAGCAAACCTCATCCAACTTGCCCGTACCAAAATGCCGATTTCCACAGGTGATTTAAATCTCAATTCCACGGATTTTGCCAAATTCCCCAAAGAGGCAAATATCAAAAATGCCCTGACTTATTTGTTGCGGCGGGTGCAGTCCGGGGATTTGCCCAATGAACATAATGCCTTGATGAAAGCAGTGGCAGCAAAATATATCAGATTAGAAAGGGAAAAACATGAACAGGAAAGTAATAAAAATCGCCCTGCACATTCTCGCCCTCGTGGTCATCGTGGCCGGCCTGTGGTTTGTACTGCATCCGGAAATGTTGAGACAGACAGGGAATGTAAGCCCGTTGGCACAAAGTGAGGATTTGCAGGAAATACCCTCTGCGGATGTGGCAAATTCACCTTATTACAAAGATGTGGATATATATCACATGGGGAACACGGCCACACGGACGATTTTAACCAATTTTGCCACCCGCCAGCAAAGAACCAATTACACCTGCGGACCGGTGGCGGCCATGATGGTGACGGATTATTTTTTGCGCACCACGCCCTATGACGAAATGGCAGTGGCAAAAATTATGGGGACGAAAAAGTTTAGCGGTACGGATATTGCCGGTATGGTGGCCTATTTTGAAAAATTGGGCTGGCAGGTGACGGACAGCCGCAAGGAACGTTCCCCTGAAACCTACCGCTATTTTCTCCATTGGGTGACAAATAATTTGGCAAAAGGCACACCGATTATTGTGGAAAATGTGGAAATGGGCGGACATTGGCGGGTTATCATCGGTTATGACACCATGGGAACGCCCATAGAAGATGACGATGTATTGATTATGGCGGACCCCTATGACACAAATGACCACAAGCGGGACGGGTACACCGTTGGCAGTGCCATGAGGTTTTATTATATGTGGTTTGACACCAAAATTTTGCCCAAAGGCGAGCAGGTCAAGCCGTACATAATTGCGAGGCCGAAATGATTATATATAATGCGTAATGCGGAATTCGCAATACGTAATTATGGTAAAGAGTTCCTGTGATTATATAATTAGGTTTCAGGTGTGCGGGGTTTTGCAAATCCTCGTCCGCCCATAAAGGGGCGGGGGACCGTCTAAAGGAACATAGAAAGACGGTGGTGGGGTGAGCAATTACGCTGACGCTAATGGAAAGATAAAAACTTAAAACTTAAAGTTATGGTAAGATGTTCCTTTGATTATAGCAGGGAAGTAGGTATAGTGCGAAAGTTTTACCTCTTCCTGAAGAGGGGGGACCGTTTTTAGGAACATAGAAGAACGGTGGGTGTTTTGGTCTACACGGAGTGTTCATATAGAAATTAGAAATAAAGACCAATGACAGAGAAGTAAGTGGCGGTTTATGAATGCTTCGCATAAACAAAAA
>JAZLLX010000031.1:0-14083 GCA_045598345.1 Acidaminococcaceae bacterium
CTTTTTCGCAAATTCCATAAATTTGGGTACTCAGGACGTTCTCATTTTGTGCCACTACAAGGTATAGTAAAAATAATATGGTTTTTAGTTTTTTACCCACTTAAACTGATGAAGACCCAATTTTACCTGTTATTTTTCGTAATTATTTTTTTGTGGATAATGTTATAAACGAAACAAATGATGAAATCAAAGCCGATGAAGAATATTATCAAAAAAAAGATGCTCTTGAAAAATTGCTGAAAAGAAGAGAATACCTCAAAGAACGCCAAACCCGTTTCCGCAAACGCAGAAAATTAAGGGATGTGGTGGATTTTTCTTAATGAGTAATTAGTAATGAGTAATGAGTAATTATGGTAATATGTTCCGTTGATTAGAATAAAAAAAGTCCGCACATTGCGAACTTCTTTCCCTCTTTCTTAAAGAGGGGGGACCGCTTGCGGTGGGAGTTTTTGCATCATGCAAAGCATTCATAAACTTTAAGTTTTAAGATTTTATCTTTTCATTAGCGACAGCGTAATCCTATGTTTCCCCACACCCCTGCCCCTCTCCCCAAGGAGAGGGTAACTTTCGCTTTCTGCCAACTAACCTAAAACCTAATTATATAATCACCGAAACTCTTTACCATATTTGTTCTTTATTCTTTGTTCTTTGACATTTATTTAATAATTCCGCATTGCGAATTACGCATTACGCATTCCCTTAATTCCTCCTCTTCCTCTCCCTATCCATTTCCCTTTCCACATCCCTTTCTGCAATGGACTGACGTTTGTCGTAATTTTGTTTGCCCTGTGCCAATGCCAACTCCACTTTCACCAGTCCGTGTTTGAAATACAACTTGACCGGAATAAGGGTAAATCCTTTTTGCTGCACTTTATTGCCAATTCTTTTTATTTCCTGTTTGTGCAGCAAAAGCCGCCGTGGCCTCAAGGGGTCATGGTTATTGATGTTGCCGTGTTCATATTCACTGATATGCAACTGATAGACGATTATCTCACCTTGTTTTGTGACTTGGGCGTAGGCGTCCCTTAGGTTTGCCTTTCCCTGTCGCAGTGCCTTTACTTCTGTCCCTGTGAGGGCGATGCCCGCCTCCCAGGTTTCCAGAAGATGATAATCGTGTCTTGCTTTTCTGTTTTCCGCTATTATCTTGATTGTTTTTTCCATTTTTTTCTACAAGTGCGAAATCAATATTCCGCTCTTCAATACTAACACTTTCCACTTTGATACGCAGTTTGTCCCCCAGACGATACTGCTTATGGCTACGCATGCCCACAACGGCATAGCGTCCTTCCTGAAATTCATAATAATCGTCCTTCAATGTTTCAATGGGAATCATGCCCTCCACCCCGTCCGGCAGTTCCACATAGATACCGAAATTGGTTACGCCGCTGATATAGCCGTCATATTCTTCCCCGATATACTCCGCCATATATTCACACATTTTCAGTTTGGTGGTTTCCCGCTCCCCTTCCGCCGCCAGCCGTTCCCTTTGGGAAGCATAGGCCGCCATTTCTTCCAGATGTTCTTTCAGTGCGTCAAACTCTTTTACTTTCAGTTTGTTTTTCAGCCATTGCTTACGTATCAGGCGGTGAATGAGCAAATCCGGGTAACGGCGGATGGGGCTGGTAAAATGGACATAATCCTTTGCCGCCAGGCCGAAGTGTCCGATGTTGTCCGTCTGATAAACCGCCTGCCGCATGGAACGGAGCGCCACATTGTTTATCAGCCGTTCCTCCGCCCTGCCCTGCACCTTGGTCAAAATCTTTTGTATGTCCATAGGCAGCACTTCTTCTTCCGTCTTAAAGGGAATATTGAACATAGCCAAAAGTTGTGACAACTCCTGCATCTTTTCCTCTTTCGGTTTGTCATGCACCCGATATACCGCCGGATAATGGGCTTTCGTTAAATGCCGTGCCACACATTCATTGGCGGCCAGCATAAATTCTTCTATCAGGTTTTCCGCATCCCCCTGCACCCGTTTTTGAATTTCCACCGGGTGCAATTTTTCGTCCAAAAGGACTTTCACTTCCGGCAAGCCAAAATAGATTGCCCCCCTCGCCGTCCGCATTTTGCCCAGTACCTGACGCAATTCGTCCGCCGCCTGCAACATGGGTACGCAGTCCTTGTATTGGGAAATGAGTTTTTTGTCCCCTGCCAAAATCTTGCGGACTATGTTATAAGTCAGACGGTGACGGGAATGGATAACCGCCGGGGCAAGCGTATAATCCAGCACCGCCCCTTTTGCATTTATCCGCATTTCACAGGCCATAACCAGGCGGTCAACATCCTCGTTCAAACTGCAAATGCCATTACAAAGCCGTTCCGGCAGCATGGGCAAAACCCTGTCAACCAAATAGACACTGGTGCCACGCCCCCGGGCTTCCATATCAATGGTGCCGTCCTCCGCCACATAATAACTGACATCCGCAATATACACGCCCAAATCCCATTGTTCCTTGCCCGGCACTTTTGCCACATAAATGGCATCGTCAAAGTCCTTGGCATCCTCCCCGTCAATGGTCACAATCATCCTGTCCCGTCTGTCCAGCCGGTTTTCCAGTTCAGCCGGTTTTATGGTTTCCGGCACCAGTTCCGCCGCTTCCAAAACTTCTTTGGGAAACGTCAGGGGCAAATCCTTCTGTTTGATAATGCTGACTATTTCCAGCCCCACATCACCTAATTTGCCCAGAACTTCAATGACTTTGCCCTCTGCCTTTTGCCTTTGATCCGCATTGGGATATTTGACGATTTCCACATACACCTTGTTCAGATGTTTGGCACCGCCAAAATTGTTTCTGCCAACGAAAATATCTTCCAAATGTTTGTCGTCCGGCTCCACAAAGGCAAAATCCCCTGTCTGCACAAAAACACCCACAACCTTGGTGTATTTGCGGACTTCCACATCAACTATCCTTCCTTCCAAACTTCTGCCAAAGGACTTGGTGTTCAGCTGAACCTTAACCACATCCCCGTCCATGGCACTGCCCAAATCCCTGCGTGCCACAAAAACATCTTCCAATTCAAAAACCTTTTCAGGCACCACAAAACCGAAACCCTTGCCGGTTACTTGCAGTTTGCCTGTAATAACAGTTTTCTTTTCAGTTGTCTTTTTCGTCCTTTCCCTTCTCTGCATCTTACTCACCATTCTCCAAAAATCCTTTAATATAATCAAAAGCGAAATCACGCTGTTTGTCCAAAATCACCATGTGACCGCTGTCCTGCAAGATCAAAATCTGTTTCTTCTTGCTCTCCACCCGCCGCAAAATTTCCCTGGCGCTGCTTTCTTTCACCGTCCTGTCCTGACCTCCCTGTAACACCAATATGGGACAGGTGATGCGGCGGATATAACGCTTTTTGCACTGCTTAATCAACTCCATCATGCCGACCAAGGGCAGCACGGGGATTTTGTCATAAGCCACATTGTACCGTCCTTCCACGGGATAAACATGCTTGCCTTTTTTGGCGTAACTCATAAAATGCTTTAACAGCCACAGCCAATTCAGGCGGGTATCGCAAAGATAAATAGGCGTGGCAATGCTGACAATTTTCCAGGGATGCTTTTCCGCAGCCAACCTCAATGCCAAAAGTCCGCCCATACTAAGCCCCATTACCGCAATACGGCTAAAATACTTGCTGAGATTTTCATAGGCAACTGCCACTTCCTTGTACCAGTCCTCCGCCTCCGTTTCCTGCAACTCTTCAGGAGTTGTCCCATGTCCGGGTAAAATCGGTGCATAAACCGTGTACCCCAAAGCATTAAGATAATCCCCCAACAACCGCATCTGGGAAGGGGTGCCCGTGTAACCATGCACCAGCAAAACGGCTTTGTCATTATTTCCTTTTAAGTAAAAGGGCTCTGCCCCAAACATAGTTTCCATATTTGTATTATACCATATAACTGCCCGATAGTCACTAACGGGAAAAAACTTTTATTGTACCGTTCAAAAGTACCATATCCTTGTCCTTAGCTTCCAGTTGCACCCCGTGGAACAGCATAAGGTTATCCATTTTTTCCACCGCCCCCATAAATTCCAAAAGCAACTCACATTGTCCCAGGGCAGTGATTTGCATACTTTGGGCAAGAAAACCTTTTTGCTTTTTTCTTGCCGGCTCCCCCGGCAAACTGAGGTTCTGCAACTCCACCCGGTACATATTTGCCAGATTATTGATTTCCATAACCAAATTGTTCAAATCAACTTTCTCCGGGATTGCCACATTCAAAGAGTCCTGCCTGACGGATAATTTGTTGAAGAATACGTCATAATCCTGATGACGCAAGCTGAAATTACGCACACTTTCCAACCGTGCTTTCAAACCATAGGCCTCCGTAAGATTCTGCCTGGTGCCGAGCAAAAAGAACAGCCCTAATGTTGCCAGCAAAAGAAAACTGCCTGCCATGCTTATAAGCAAAATTGCCAGTTCCCTGCTCCCTTTGCAGTTAAAAAATTTATTCATCAACAACTTTTGTACCATAGTGCAAATTGATTACATACCCCACCTGATTGTTTTCCAGATTGCTGTTCTGCCCCAAATCCGCCCGGGCAAAATCTTTAATCTGTTTAAGATTACGAATAAACTCCCGCAACTGTTTCAAATTCTTTGTGCGTCCTTCCACCACCATTTTTCCCTGCCACTTCGTGCTTTTCGGTTCTTCCTGTTTCATACGGAAAATTTCGTTATCATCCTCCGGCATGGCATCCAAAATTTTTTTCACGACTTCCACACGAAAAGGATGGGTGGCGTTTATATTCTTTTGCAGCATTTCCAACTGTCCGATTTTTTTATTGAGTGCAACACATTCCTCATAACGCTCCGTCCAGATTTGCAAAGGTTTTAAGGCCTTGTTTGCCGCATAAATTCTGTAACAGGAATAAGCGTAGAATATTCCCAAACCGAGCAACACCGCCCCCGTCAGGCCACAGACAATTTTACTTGCCAAAAGGTAATACTTGGCATTTTGGACAATTTGTTTTTCTTCCTGAGTTCCAATTACAAAATTAACATCCGACCTTGCCCCCAGCCCCACCAGAGCGGCATGCACGGCTCCGCAAAAATTTTCTTCCAATTTTAGTTTGGCGTCCTCATTTTCATAACCCTTGTCATAGACCAGACCGCTGTCAAAACTTATGTCCTTTACCCAAGTTACTGCAACCAATTCCTTCTGCAATTTCTTTGCCAAAGCAAGGTATCTTTCATATTCAAATTTGCTGATAACCCCCACCTGCACATCCGCATCCCGTTCCGACTGACGACACCACTGCAAAATGTTCTCATCTTTATCCAACCCCCACACAATTTGCATTTCGTGTTGCAAAATCTCAGTAATTTCCTTTTTCTCAACATTTCTGAGCGGCATTTCCTTATGCAAAACCTGACCGGATGCAACAGCAACTCCGTCAAAACTCTGCCCCAGCCCTTTGATATGCCGGACAATTTTCTCCATTGCAATTAAAAAATCACCGGCATCCGCCGGCAATTCTTCTTCCCCAGCCAACAAAATATGTTGCACTTTCCCCGTTTGCACAAAAGCATAACAAAAGGAGTTTATCCCAATTTCAATACCTAAAACAATCTTCTTTTCCTTTTGCCTGCCCAAGTCCAACCATGTCATTATTTCACTACCTGAAAATACCAGTACAAGATTTTTTCCCCATAAAAAAAGGCGGTTAATGTTCCCAATGCCAAGAACGGACCAAAGGGAACGGCCTGTTTCCTGCCCCTGCCCAAAAGTAAAAGCACAACTGCCACCATACCGCCATAAATAAAAGCCAAAAGCAACATTTCCACCGCAGGAACCAAGCCCAGCCAGGGGGCAATCCCTACTGACAGGAACACATCTCCCAATCCCATACCGCCCTGAGTCGCATAGTACAAAAGCCCCATAACACAACCGCAGAAAGCCATGCCATATAAAGCATCCAGCCATTGTGATTTGTAAACACCGTAACCCAAACCTGTAACACCTAAAGCCAAACTCACCTCGTCAAAAAGATACCCCTCTTTCAAATCCTCATAAACCTGCACCGCAAGACACAATATTAAGATGGCTGCAAAAATGTAATACATAATCACCTTTTCTAATGAATAATTAATAAAGAATAATGAATAATTGTGGAAAATAGTTCCTATGATTAAAATAACAAATTGCGGGAACATTAGTAGCCCCTGCCCTTGCGGGGGCTGGCGCCTAAAGGAACACAGAAAGGCGACTGGGGGTGCGGATTACGCAGAAAACATTGTCCGCTGAATGCGAACTTTTTCCCGCCCAGGCGTGGGCGGGGTGGATTGCCTAAAGGAACATAGAGTGGCAAGACGGGGTGGGTCGCTCTCTCCGACTGCATGCCAAAACTGAACACATTGCTAACTGATATTATAATCACAGGAACATTACACCATAACTTTAAGCTTTAAGTTTTTATCTTTTCATTAGCGACAGCGTAATTGCTCACCCCACCACCGACCTTAAAAACTGAATCGATCCCCCTCCCTCAAAAGAGGGTGGTTACTAAACCACACACTTTAACCAAAAATCTAATCACCGGAACATTATACCATAATTTACAACTTTTAGCTTACAACTTCTTATCGTACTTTTCCCCACACCCCTGCCCCTCTCCCCAAGGAGAGGGTTACTTTCGAACTATACTGACTTTCAAAAATCTAATCACAGGAACATTTTACATTCATTCTTAATTCTGCATTCCTAATTCTTAATTAGATTACGCATTACTAATTACGCATTTCGCATTACTCTTTAATGTACACCGTTCTCTCCCCCAACAGCCCCAAAAGTTCCTCTTCCAATCCCACAGCAGTCGTGTCCGCACAATACCAGTCATCACAGGCAGCAACTTTTTTTGTCTGTGTAAAATGTAAAAACACCCTGTCCGAGCCACGGTATTTTCTTAACACACCCTTTAATTGTGCCATAACCTGTGCCGTTTCGTTTTCAGGGGTAATCTTAAGATGCAGTTCCCGTGGTGCTTTTGCCAATTTCATAATTTTAGATGCGTTCACTTGAGTGGCACGCTCATCCACACTCATCCTGCCTTCCACCACAATAACGGACTCTGGATAAATTAAGGAAATCACATCCCGATAGGTCTTGGGGAACACCACCACATCCATTACACCGCCGCTGATGTCCTCCAATTTAATATTAGCCATGGTATCACCTTTTTTGGTATTCCTCACTTTACATTCCGTAATAATTCCCGCCACTTTTACCCATGTGCCGTCCGGGTATGTTTCCTCATCCTTAAGTTTTTCCAAAGGTATAAAGTTCTCTAAATTTTCTGCATATTCATCCAAGGGATGCCCCGTCACATAAAAACCCAGCAATTCCTTTTCGTCCGCCAACATCTGTTGTGGCGAAAGTTCCGGAATATCCGGCAACGCAATCTCGTCATCCATGTCCATACCGTTTTCACTGACAAACAAATTCATTTGGTTGGACAACATATCTTCTTCATTGGCAATAGCAACCTCTATACACTTATCCATAACGGACAAAAGCTGACTCCGCTTTGCCCCGAAAGAATCCATAGCGCCGCAACGAATGAGATTTTCCAGTACCCTGCGGTTAATCTGTTTAGGGCCTACACGGGTACAGAAATCCGCCAAATCCTTAAATTTTCCGCCCTTGTACCGGGAATTCAAAATTGCCTGAATGGCGCCAATCCCCAAACTCTTGATACCGAACAAACCAAAACGGATGTTCTTGTCATCTTTGGCACTAAATTTTTCTTCCGATATATTTACATCCGGCGGCTCAATACTAATGCCTGCCTTACGGATTTTAGAAATATAATAAGTAATCTGTGTCCCGTCCCCATCAAAACTGTTCAGCAATGCCGCCATAAACTGGGCACAATAATGTGCTTTCAGGTAAGCCGTTTGGTAAGCAACAAAAGCATAAGCAACAGAATGGGATTTGTTAAAACCGTAACCGGCAAAATGCCTGAGCAAATCAAAGATTTTCTCACTGGTGGCTTCAGGAATATTGTGCAATTTCTTTGCCCCCTGCACAAATTTTGCCGTCAGGGACTGAATGACCTCCGGCTCCTTATGACCCATGGCACGCCGCATAACATCCGCCTCGCCCAGCGTAAAGCCGCCTAACACGGAAGTTATTTGCATTACCTGTTCCTGATACAAAATTACCCCATAAGTGTCCTGCAAAATCGGCTCCATTAAAGGATGCAGAACCTCTGCCGTTCTCTCCCCATGCCGTCCGGCAATAAAATCAGTCGCCATTCCGCTTCCCAACGGGCCGGGACGGTACAATGCAACCAAAGGCACCAAATCCTCAAAACCTTCAGGTCCCAAGTCCTTAACCAACTTAGTCATACCCTCACTTTCCAGTTGGAAAACACCGAAGGTATCACCTTTGCAGAGCATGTCCGCCGTCTTCTTGTCATTCCATGGAATATTATCAATGTCTATAACTTTGCCCGTAGTACGGCGAATCATTTCCAACGCATCATAAATGGCGGTCAAAGTACGGAGTCCTAAAAAGTCCATCTTCAACAGCCCCAACCCCTCCACCTTGTTCTTGTCATATTGGGTTACAAAGGTCTGTCCTGCGCTAAACTCGTTCTGCCCCACCTCCAATTGCAACGGCACATAATTAGTCAAATCGTCAGGAGCGATAATGACCCCCGCCGCATGAGTGCCACGATTATTAGGCAAACCCTCAACGCTCATGGACAAGTCAATGAGCCGTTTCACCGTAGGATCTTCCTCATAGCGGGCACGGAATTCATTACTCATTTCCAGTGCTTCGCTTAACTTAATATCAAGTTGTTTGGGAATGAGTTTCACCACCGCATCCACATCAGAATAGGGCAAACCCAAGGCCCTGCCTACCGCCCGCACTGCCGCCCTGGCCTGCAATGAACCGAAAGTAACAATCTGTGCCACAGACGAAGGTGTATATTTTTGCACCACATACTGCAACACCTCATCCCGCCGCCGCATACAAAAATCCGTATCAATATCCGGCATACTCACACGTTCAGGATTGAGAAAACGCTCAAAGAACAAACTGAAATGCAAGGGTTCAATATTGGTGATATGCAACAAATACGCCACTATGGAGCCAGCCGCACTGCCACGGCCGGGGCCAACGGGAATGGGCGGATTCTGACTGCGGCAGAAATTGATAAAATCCCACACAATCAAAAAATACGCCGCATAGCCCATGCGGTTGATAATGTCTAACTCATATTCCAAACGGTCTTTGATTTCCTTACCCGCCTTGGGATAACGCTGGGGCAATGCTTCCAGACACAACTGACGTAAATATGCCTTAGCATCCATGCCCTCCGGTATGGGATGAAATTCCGGCAAAAGAAATTTGCCAAACTGCAATTTCACATTACACCGCTTGGCAATTTCCCCCGTATTAGTCAATGCCTCCGGGCAATTCGGGAACAACGCCCCCATCTCCGCCGGGGATTTCAAATAAAACTCGTCATTGGGGAAACGCATACGGTTAGGGTCGTCCACCGTAGTCACGGTCTGAATACACAACAACACATCCTGTGCCGCCGCATCCTCCCGCCTTACATAATGCAAGTCATTGGTACAAACAATTTTCAAGTCAAACTCTTTGGCAAGTTGTTGCAGACCTTCGTTAATGATTTTATCTTCCGGCAGAAAATGATTCTGCATTTCCAAAAAATAATTTTCCTTGCCAAAAATATCAATGTGTTCCCGAACACATTTCCGTGCACCTTCCATATTTTTCGCCACAATCAGGCGGGGCAGTTCCCCCACCATACAAGCACTGAGGCAAATAATGCCCTCATGATATTTCCGCAAAGTTTCCTTATCCACACGGGGTTTGGTATAAAAACCCTCCGTCTGTGACACGCTCACAATCTTCATCAGATTGTGGTAGCCCGTTTCATTTTCCGCCAGCAAAATCAAATGAAAACGCTCATTTGATTTCTTCTCGTGCATATCCCCGTTGACGGTATATACCTCACAACCGATAATGGGTTTTATACCCTGCTTAGTACATTCCTGATAAAAATCAACTACACCATACATTACCCCATGGTCGGTAATAGCAACAGCATCCATGCCCAATTCCTTGACACGGCTCACCAAATCCTTAATCTTGGACGCACCATCCAACAAACTATATTGAGTATGAACATGTAAATGTGTAAAACTCATAACTTATGCTCCTACAACAATTAATAATTAATGATTAATAATGATTAATAATGATTAATAATGATTAATAATGAATAATTATGGACAATTTTGCTTCGCAAAATTCCCAATTATAATCAAAGGAACTTACTACCACAATTGTTCATTATTCTTTATTCATTATTCATTCCTAGAACTTCTAAACCCCAACAGCAAAAACACCAAATTCGCTCCCAACGCCGGGATAAGCGGATGGACACCACTGATGCCAATAAACTTCCATGTAAGTCCTATAAAAATTCCTGCCGCCATGGACAACAAACCATAAACCGGTTTAACCCTATGTGGGAAAAAGATACAAAAAGTCAGAGGCAGAAAAATACCACTGCCCCTGAGCGCCATACTTAGATAACTCCAGTCCAAAGCATTACTGTCCAAATTAAAGTTAGTGAACACAATCGCCGCAAGACAAGCCACAGCCACCCCCAAACGTGTACTCCACAGCAATTTGGCACCTGTCTTAATATTCGTGAACCTCTTCACAATATCACGGGCAAATAATGTCCCTATTCCTAATGTCACACCGGCAATAGTACCTAAAGTTGCCAACAGCAAGGCGGCAATCCCAACCCCGCCAAGCCAATCCGGCAAATAGGTAATCAAAAACATGGGCAAGGCCTCAATGGGCAGAATATCAGGATGATGTATCTTCATATACATACCAATCAAAATTGAAGGAACACCAACGGGAATAGTAATTGCCCCGGCAATCAAACACGCCAATGCCGCACAACGGGTATCCGCCGCACTAAAAATCGCTTGGGCATAACTTTGCGTGCTGATAATCCCCACAATCATACTCATTAGAGTGACAAAGGTAGCCACCTCCCCCTTGGCAGTCAAACTGAACCAGGGAAAAGTGGGAAAAGTATCTTGCATACCTTGGATACCGCCCATGCCGATATAACTTATAACCCCACCGGCAAAAATTCCTACTAAAATGAAACCCATTTTGAAGAATCCTACCATACCGCTGCCGCTCATACCGCCAAAGAAAACAAAACAGCCCACAATAATAAAAATCACAATCCCCGCCTGCCAAGGTTGCAACGGGAAAATCAGGCATAACAAATGAGTAACGGAAAGGGTACTGGTTACAACGCTAAAAAACATACCGGCACTGGCACTGAGGGAAGCAACCACCCCTGCTTTAGCGCCGAAGTTTGTAACCAAAAATTCCCCCACTGTCGTTAGACCACTGCTGCGTAAAGAACGGGCATAGAAAAGTCCCAAAATAATTAAGGCAATGCCGCCGCCAAGAGTGAACCACCATGCAGAAAAGCCCATTTTATAGGCCATTTGGGCAGTCCCCATGGTGGAACCCCCACCGATTAAAGTTCCTAAAATAGCGGCCGCCACCATACCGATACCGCTGGAACGCCCGCCCACAGCGTAGTCATCGGCATTCTTTATCTTCCGTGCCGCATAAATCCCCGGTGCCATAGTCACCAGCACCGCCAATACGGAAGTAATGATATGTGTAGTTGATAGGTTCATGATAAAAACACTCCTTTTACTTTATAATAATTATACCACCAAATACAAAGTTTTCAAAAGGAAATTAGCACATTTTTTGCGGTAACTAATTTTTGACATCTCCAAACTTTCTACTTTATTTATTATTTGTTTTCATTTAAATAGCAATTATCAAAAAACAAATTCTATAAAATAACGGCGGTTTTTATATAAAAACTCCGATTTTTATATAAAAACCGCCGTGTTAAAAAAAATAAAATTTCTGATGACACATAAAAGCAAAACTAAGAGTAAAAAAAAATTAAAACTTAAATCTGTAGTAGAAAGTAACTGCGATTATAGAAAAAAAAATCGGCATAACGCCAACTTCCCTGTAACCTAACACCTGATACCTAAGACCTAAATTATAATCACCGGAACATTTTACCGAAATTTTTAACTTCTAACTTACAATTTATAACTTCTTATCGTACTTTTCCCCACACCCCTGCCCCTCTCTCCAGGGAGAGGGTTACTTTCGCACTCTGCCAACTTCCCTAATCCCTGAAACCTGACCCCTAAGTTTCTTATGCGTGTACTCGCTCCAATCCAGCCACTCCGGCCGCCAATGATGAATATTCTCAAAGATATCCTTTTGCAATTCTTTTTCATGCTTTTTGTCAAAAAGCAAATGCAGGGCATAGGCCACACTGCGGGAATTGTATTGTTCCGCTTCACCTAAGGGCCAATGCTCCACTATATATTGAAAACAAGCATAAGCCGTCGGGAAATCTTTAAGCAAGATCTGTAAATAATTGGCAAAATTACCGCTGTTATGCAAAACATCAAATACCTTGTCAAACTTCCGCAAAAAAGCCAACTCCCCATAACACAGCCACTTGGTCTGCAAAATTTCATAGGGCGGTTCCGTCATATACACCATAGCATATTCCCCCGCCTCCCTTGCCATTTGCGTATCCGGCAAAACCTTCAAAAATCCCAGTTGCAACATCTGTGCCCCTAAGGCAAAGACCTCATTAAAAGATTTCTGCCATTCCTGCAATCCCTCATAAGGCAGCCCCGCAATCAAATCCGTGTGTAAATGAATGTTCCCGTTGGCAAGAATTTTAATACAGTTTTCCTTAATTTTCGCCCAGTCATTTTCCCTGTTAATGGCTTTTAATGTTGCCCCGTTGGTGGACTGAATCCCCACCTCAAACTGGAACCTGCCTTTTGGTACTGTCGCCAAAAACTGCAACACCTTTTCACCCAACAAATCAATTTTAATCTCAAAATGAAAGGTGGTTACGCAATTCTCCGCCTTTGCCAAATGTTCCATAATGGGCAGATAATAACCTTCATCCAAATTATAGGTTCTGTCCACAAACTTCACCAAAGGCACTTTGGCGGCGATAAACCTGTCCAATTCCTCCAAAACTTTTGCCAAGGGTTTCCGCCGTACCTGACGGCTTGTGCTGCTCAGGCAATAGGAACAATGAAAAGGGCAACCTCTGGTTGCCTCATAATAAACTATTCTATGTTCTGCCATTACCTGTTCCAAATCTGGATAAGTAAAGGGCAAATCCGCCAAATCAATGACTTTGCCGGAGAGTTCCTGCCCACGCAAAAACTCCAAGAATGCAATTTCCCCTTCGCCCTTGAACACTATAACCTGACACCTGTTTTCTGATACCTGAAACGCTTCCGGCCCTCCGATAAAAATCTTGGCATCGGACTTAACCGCAAGCACCAAATTGACTAATTCCCGCACATATTTTTTAGACCAGATATGCGAAGAAAAACCATAAACATCCGCACCATAACTTAAAATTTTATCCAATGTCCGCAAAATTGGCGTATTGATGCTCTCTTCCAGAACATCAACATCCATACCATTTTCACGAACATAGGCGGCCACGGAACGGACACCTAAATTAGTGTGAATATATTTGGAATTTATACCGACTAATAATATTTTCATTTGAAAAAAAATAAACTTTACATATACAAGATTGAAATTATAAAGTCCGCTTAATACTGACTCTCGTGCCCCCTTGAAGGGGCTGTCAGTTGCGTAGCAACTGACTGAGGGTGGCGATTAAAGCGGTACTTTCGCTATGCAGTCGCCACCCCACCACCGTCCTTCTATGTTCCTTTAGACGGTCCCCCGCCCCTCAATGGGCGGACGAGGGTTCGCACTATGCCAACTTCCCTGAAACCTGACACCTGATACCTGACACCTAAAACCTAATTATAATCACCGGAACATCTTACCTTCATTCTTAATTCTGCATTATGAATTCTTAATTAAAAACCCCTTAATCTTCTCTTTCATTTCCCCAACTTCAATCACTTCGTTGTGCAGGACAGGTTTTGCTTCCAACCCTTGTAGGGGTGCTGGAATTTC
>JAZLLX010000032.1:0-16459 GCA_045598345.1 Acidaminococcaceae bacterium
AACCCCCTTCGCCACTTCGTGGCCCTCTTCCCCCTCTTGGGGGACGCAAGGGCAGCCACCCTCTTCAAGAAGAGGGAAAATAAGTTCGCATTATGCGGACTTTTTTATTTCAATCTTTATTTTGCTTTTTACTCAGCGTTAAAAAACATTTGGAACAGCAAAATCTCATTTCTAATCTGTCAACATATTTGGTAAATCTGTTGACAGATTAGAAACCGCTTTTTACGCTTTTAATTGCGTTTTGGTGAAGAGTGATTTCAGTGATGAAAATACTTTCAACACGAAAAGGACTTTTCTTTTCGTTCAAAATCGCAAAAGTAAAAAGTTTTAATCTCGCGATTTTTTAGGATAATCTCGCGATTTAAAAAAGATTGTTTCACGATTTTTTCATTTTTGGATGAAAGAATTTTTTTGAAATGAAAGTAAAGAGCGGAAACAAAAAAACGCTTGCGATTGAATGTCGTAAGCGTTTTAGTTTTCTTTTATGCCGAGAAGTAATTCTATTGCTTGGCGTTTATTTGATGGTAATGAATGGATTTTTGCAATTAACAGTAGGTCATTACGTGTTAATGTGAGTGATGAGGGAAGTTCTGCGAGAGTAGGATTGTCTTTTTTGTTTGGTTTATTTTCGTCCATAGTTAAAAAATCTTTTAGGTCAATGCTGAAAATTTTGGAAAGAGTGTCAAGAGTAATAATGTCTGGTATGTTTCGTCCGTGTTCCCAACCGCTTATACATTGTTCGGAAACTTTAAGCAATTTGCCAAGTTCTTTGAGTGTCATATCAAGCCGTTGTCGTTCATACCGTATTCTTTCACCAATTATAGTGGAATTCATTGTTTTGTCCTCCATTCGCTATGATGGGTATAGTGTAAAACTTAATTAGGGGGAAAAACAACAAGTTAAACGTAAAGTTTAACTTGACTTTATACGTATCGTGTAGTAAAATTATGTTATCTTATTTTTGGAGGGTGAAGGATATGGCAATACAATTTGCTTTGAACGGTAAAGAAATTTCCTTTGATTGGGATACAGAAGAATACACTAATTTGAGAGCAAGATATTTCAGAGAAAGGGGAAAATTGCTTCAACAATTATATTGTGATGTGGATTCTGCTGATGAAACTGTAGAAAATACAGAAAATATCGGTCATGCACTTATCGGGTGTGCAGTGGCTCTGTATTCTACATTTGGGGATTTGTATATGGAACGGGGGCATTTTGATTTTTCAGAAAAAAAACTAACAGAAGATAGTGCTTTTGAGAGCAGCATAGTTGACCCGGTTGCTGATATTGTGACAGATATCCAAAGTATTTTGAAAAATGCAGAAAATTATAAAGAGGCACAATCAGAAAGACGTGCGTTGCGTATGGAATGTCGTTCACGTGTAATTGGCGGCGGATTTGGGTTTGAGGGTTTTGTTAAGGGAGCATTAACCGCTGGAGCTATTAATACGGTGACGGGCGTGGCACATGGTATGTTCAATATGGTTGGCAATATTGCGACAGCAATTAAGGTAAGTGGTATAAAAAGTGAAGCATATAAAAAATTTAAAAATGAAATTAAAGAGAAAGCACCTGAAATATTAGATGCTGTTAGGGTTATAGTGGTTAGACAATTAGAGTTAAAATTAAATATTAATGCCTCAAGTGCAAAAACAATTATGGAAAATATTCATTCAGGAAAGATAAAGGATGAATTTTCGCAAGCAGCCATTATGAAAGCGATAGAATATTTTCCTTATGATGTTGTTTGTTATGAGGAATATTTGGAACGAGTACCTTCTGCTGAAGAAGATATATATAATTTGGCAGCACATTTTCAACTTCCAGTTCAGATCATCAAGGATAATATTCATAACTATGACGGATTTTATTTTGATGTTGTATCTGATAAAAAATTGATCTTAGATATGGTTAGATTTATTGATAATTTAGTTAGTCAAAAATATCCTGCGGATAGTTATTTGAATGATTATGTTAGAAAAAAATCTGACGAATATTCGAAAGGAGTTTTGTATGGGGATACAATGTTGATAGAGAATGCAGGAAAAATGTGCCGAGAAGCATATCTTTATGACGAACGTTTTTGGGAAACAAATTTAGATAGTGAATTACTTGACAAAGTGATTAGTAAAGTGGAAGAAACTGGAAAAGGTAATGTTTCACCACAGGTAGAGGGATTTGTAAAATATAAGTTACTTCGATTAAACACAATAAAGGAAAAAATTTGTAGCCAAGTAGATGAAATTTCTGAAGTTTTTAACAATTATTATTTCCAAGACATTGTTAAAGCAATAATTATATGCGTCTCATCAGACAAGAGTTACCATATCGCAAAATTACCCAAAATGAAGATGGATGACAGTGAAATGAATAGTGCTTTTAGAGGATATTTAAAAGAGTTCAATATAAAAAGGGAAAATGTTTATTTATTGTGTGATGACCCGGATTCCGATGATTCTGGACATGCACATGGATTTGCTATTACATACGATGGCTTTTTTAACAGTAATGGTTATTACTATTTTTTTGATCAAATTGTTGATGCCAAAGTTGTAGATAAGGATTTGTATCTAAAAGATGCTTCAGGAAAAGATAATTATTTTATGAGTATTCAAGGAAATGATACTGCCGAATATTTTAACAAGATTTTTAGCTATATATTTCACCCAGAAACTATTCCTTGTGAAGTTCTGAATTTTATCAAGGAACAATTAAAACAAGGTTAGCAAAATAAAAATAGGAGGTAAAAGAATGGAAATTAAAAGAAAGGTGGCACAAAGCGATGTTAAATTGCAGACGAGCAGCAATGAAAATCAAAAGGTTGAAATAAGGGGGCAAAAATTTACGGAAAGCACAGAATTTATTGTTCTAATGTTTTTTGTGTTTTTTCCATATGCACTTTACCTTTTGTGGAAACGAAATGCTGTAAAATAGTTCCCATTATTTTGGGGTATTTGATTTGAGTGTGTTGAATGTTTTGGTAGATGAAATTACCAAGTAAAGAAAAGGAGGATTTAAAATGATTAAATTACTTGAAGGTGAAGAAATTTTGGCGAGAGGACAATTTGGGTTTAAAGTATGGGAAATCATAGGAATGATTTTTTTATCCTTAGTTTCTATGGGAGCTTTTGCAATTCTTTTTTATATTGACTATTCGAGGACTAAAAAACAAGAGGTGATCTTGACAAATAAACGTTTAGTTGGAAAATTTAGGGCGGGGTGGCAAGGTTATAAGATAAGGGAAGCGGAAATTCCGTTAGAAGAAATAAAAGATTTGAAAATGTATACATTTATGGGCATGAACTCAATTATATTTAAAAGTCGCTACGGACAACTTGCTTGTGGGCACTTGCGTAACATCAAAGAATTTAGTAGCTTAAGTGCAATTGGCAAATGAAAACTTTACATACAGAGTTAAGGAAATTCTGTTTATTTGTAATTGCTTTTGTGGCATCGTTTGTTACTTGTATAACATCATGTTGCATTGCCAATACATGGCAAAATAATGTTAGAAATGTAGAATACAAATGTTCCCGTTGCGGCATGCAGATTATGCGTGGACCTCAACAGGGCAGACCGGATCCGGGAAGATGCCCAAGAAATGGGTACAAAAGGCATAGTTGGACTGTCAACAGAAAGTTTTATCATGCAGGGGCAGCACCAAAGCGAAAATATAGCATAATAGAATATAAGTGTAAGTTTTGCGGTGTTCAGAGGACTATGGGGGTTGGCAATGGAAAACCTGAACCGGGGCGTTGCCAAAGACGTAGTGGTTCTTTGCCACACTCTTGGATTATAAATCGTAAATGGTGAAATGGAATTACTTTTCAAATGTGGAATTAGTGGATTTGTTTTTTACTTTTATAATGTTAATTGATAATGATAAAGTCCGAATAATGTGTCGAAGCAAGTAAATCACCCGATTTCCTCTTAAAAAAGGGAGAAAATCGGGTGATTTTCTATGTTGGGGGCGATAGAGAGAATGAGTAATTAGCAATGAGTAATGAGTAATTGCGATAATATGTTCCTGTGATTAGAGCAGGAAAGGCAGAATAATGTGTTGGGTTATTTCATGTCTGACGTATTTACAATAGACATAAAATGTGTTATAATAGTTCCCGATAAGGAGGTAAGATTATATGGCAAATGCAATGAGTACTACTATGACTATCCGTATGGACAGTCAGGTAAAAAATGATGCCCAAAAAATTTTTCATAAATTGGGAATGGATATGACTACGGCAATAAATATTTTTCTGCGTAAAGCGATTGCCCGTAAAGGGCTTCCTTTTGATGTATGTTTAGAAGAGCCGAACGAGGAAACGCTCGAGGCGATGGCAGAGGCGATGGAAATTGCCAAGCATCCTGAAAAATATAAATCCTATGAGTCATTCAGCGATTTGGTACATGAATTAAAAGTTGCGGAGAATGAAGAATGAAATTACAACTGTAAAGTTTAATCGTGACTTGCGTAGAGTGCCATATAGAGCCGGATTGGCTGTTGATATACAAGATTGAAGAAGATTATTTGATATTAACTTTGGTCAGGACGGGGCAACATAGCAATTTATTCAAGTAGCAAGTGGGTTGTACCATACACTGCAAAGAAATTAGAAATGAAGACCAATGACAGAGAAGTAAGTAGCAGTTTATGAATGCTTCGCATAATGCAAAAAAACCCGTCTGCCCCTGTGTTCCTGTGGGCAGCCACCCTCTTTAGAAAGAGGGAAAATCAGTTCGTATTAAGCGGACAAGTTTTCTGCGTAATCCGCACCCCCAGTCGCTGAAAAAATTATAAGTTATAAGTTAAAAATGAAAAATTATGGTAGGATGTTTCTGTGATTAGTGCAGGAAGGTTTGTAGGGGGACGGGTTCTTGCTGTAGGCAAGGTCCCGCACCCGGGCAAAGCGTGGCTTTGCACAATGCGAACTTTCTTGCAATTATGAATGCTTCGCATAATGCAAAAACTCCCACCGCAAGCGGTCCCCCCTCTTTAAGAAAGAGGGAAAGAAGTTCGTATTAAGCGGACAAGTTTTCTGCGTAATCCGCACCCCCAGTCGCCTTTCTTTGTTCCTATAGGCGCCAGCCCCCGCAAAGGCGGGGGCTATTTATGTTCCTGTAATTAGGTATCAGGTGTCAGAGAAGTTCGCTTTATGCGGACTTTTTTATTTTTAATCAATAGTGTTTGATATTGCGTTATACAGGGGGATTGGCGATAATTTGTAATTGACTTTTGGGGATTGTAGTGTTAAAATTCATTTTAGATTTAGTCCAATATTTGACAAAATATTAAGAGGTGTAAAAATGAATTTTGAAAGAAAGTTTTATCTTGACAAATTGATACAGAGCAGATTTAACGGTATGATTAAGATTGTAACGGGTATTCGCAGGGTCGGCAAATCATATTTGTTATTTAATTTGTTCAAACGCTATTTGTTGGATTCCGGGGTAAAAGACAGCCATATTATTTCCTTGCAACTTGACGATATACAAAATGAATCTTTATGCAATCCTAAGGAATGTTATGAATATGTCAGGAAACATATATCTGCCAGAGGGCAGTACTACCTTTTGCTGGATGAAATTCAGTTAATGAAAAATTTCACAGGGGTTTTGAACAGTTTTTTGCACATCTCAAATCTTGATGTTTATGTAACTGGTTCCAACTCACGGTTTTTGAGCAGGGATGTGGCAACAGAGTTTCGTGGACGGGGCAGCGAAATTCATCTTTGGCCTTTGACTTTTAAAGAGGTATATGATGTCAAGGGCAATAATTTTGATGAATGTTGGCTTGATTATTGGACTTATGGCGGTATGCCGATGGTACAAAATACAAGTGTTGATGGTAAAATAGAATACTTGCAGAATATTTTTAGAACCACCTATCTGCGTGACCTGATTGAGCGTAATAAAATAAACAATGAGGCGGAGTTTGGTGAACTTATTGATGTGGTAGCGTCATCCGTGGGAGGTTTGACTAATCCAAATAAATTGGCATTGACTTTTAAGAGTAAGAAAAATATTTCCCTTTCCGCACCGACCATTAAGCGGTATTTGGATTATTTGGAGGATGCGTTTATAGTTGAAGCGGCAAAACGGTATGATGTGAAGGGAAAACGGTATATTGCAACACCTTTGAAATATTATTATCAGGATGTTGGCTTGCGTAACTCCAGATTGGGAATGAGGCAGTTGGAAGAGAATCATATTATGGAAAATGTTGTATATAACGAACTTCGTCAAAGGGGATATCAGGTTGATGTAGGGATGGTTGAGGTTCTTGAACCTAAAGACGGTGGTTATTCCCAAAAACAGACAGAGGTTGATTTTGTTGTAAATTGCGGGTATGAGCGAAAGTATATTCAAGTGGTTTATGGATTTGGTTCGGAGGAAAAATTCGCTCAGGAATTACGGCCGCTTAAGGCAATTGGAGATTCTTTTGAAAAAATAGTTATTTGCCGCAATAATGTTGTGCCTCATAGAAATGAAAATGGTTTTACAATTTTGTCGCTGAAAGATTTTTTGTTACAGCCGTAATAGGAATGTTATTTTAAGCAAACAATGTTTTCTGCGTAATCCGTACCCCGGTCGCTGAAAAAATTATAAGTTATAAGTTAAAAATGAAAAATTATGGTAAGATGTTCCTGTGATTATATTTCAGGTATTAGGTGTCAGGTGCTAGGGTTCAGAGAAGTTCGCATTAAGCGGACTCTTGCCCTCTTTGCAAAGAGGGTGGCTTGCCTAAAGGAACACAGAAGGGCAAGACGGGTGATTTTTTATTCTAATCACAGGAACTTTTTACCATCATTTCACATTTCACAATTCACATTTCTAATTCTTATCGTACTTTTCCCCACACCCCTGCCCCTCTCCCCAAGGAGAGGGTAACTTTCGCACTATGCCAACTTGTCTGCTATAATCACAGGAACATTTTTCCATATTTGTTCTTTGCTCTTTGACCTTTGCTCTGACATTTTGAATTTTGCATTGTGAATTTTGAATTGGAAGAGTATAATATAAATAATATGCAGAACATAGTTGTGAATGCGGTGAGGGCAGGCGGGGACGTTCAAACTGCTCTTGCACTGCATAAAAAAAATAGGGGTGTTAATTTAACCGGGTTGGCAAATTCTGCAAAGTCGGTCTTTTCTGTTGCTTTGGCAGAGGAACTTAATGCCTGTGCCAAGATTTTTTGCGTTGCCACACGGGACGAAATTAAAGCATATAAGTCAGAACTGGCTTTTCTTTTTCCTAAAGAAAACATTGTGGAACTTTATCCCCGGGATTTGTTAAAGGTGAATTCCGACACTCAGAGTTTGGAAGTTGCCACCGCCCGTGCCAGCGCTTTCCGCATTATGCGGGGGGAGGTGCAGGGTGTGGTTTTCGTAACGGCAGAGGCACTTTTGCAAAGACAAAGCAATATGCGGAGCGAAGCCATCCCTTTGCAGTTGGCGGTGGGTGATAATTATGACCAAAGTTTGTTGATTAAGGGATTGGCAAAGGTTGGATATGAACGGACTGATATGGTGGAAGCAGTTGGACAGTTTGCTGTGCGGGGAGCAATTTTAGATGTGTTCCCGCTTGGGGCGGAGAATCCTTTGCGGTTGGAATGGTTTGACGAGCAAATTGAGAGTATGCGGACTTTTTCTTTGGCAAATCAGCGTAGTCAAACACTTTTGCAGAAAGTCAGCATTAGTCCAATTCATGTGGAGGATGGGGAAAAGACCGCTACTTTGTTTGACTGTTGTTGCAAGGACAGTTTGATTTTCCTTGACGAGCCCGGCAGGATTTGGGAGATGCTGGAGCGGTTGGCCAAGGAAAATCTGAACTACGAAAAGGAAATTTTCCGTCCTGAGAAATTGGAGAGTGCTGCCGACAAACTTTCGGCGTTCTCTTTCAGCGCTTTGGGGCATACGCATTTCCGTTCTTACGAACAAAGGTCCGTATCTGTGCGGAACGGCACTGCTTATAACCATAATATGAACTTGCTTCAGGAAGATTTGGCAAGTTATTTGGCGGACGGAAAAACTCCTCTGATAATGCTTGCCAATACCATGAAGGCACGGGCGTTTGCGGATAATCTGAATGTTAATTCTTTGAGTGCGGTTTTCAGTGACAGGGAAATTGTACCGAATAAAATCAATTTGCTTACCGGCAATCTGGAACATGGTTTTCGTTTTTGGAATGAGAACTGGGTTTTGATTGCGGAGAATGATATTTTCGGTATGAAAAAACGCAAGTCCCCCTATGCCAAAAAGATGGGGGAACAACTGCGTTATTTTAATGACATCAAGGCGGGGGATTATGTGGTTCACGCCATTCACGGCATAGGCCGGTATGAGGGCGTGAAGAATATGGTGCAGAACGGGGTTCATACGGATTATCTGACAATTTGCTACGCAGATGAGGGGCGTTTGTATGTACCTGTAGACCAGGTCGCGCTTTTGCATAAATATGTGGGCAACGAGGACAGCACCCCCCGGCTTTCCAAGATGGGCGGGGAGGACTGGAAACGGGCCAAGAGCAGGGCGGCAAAGGCCATTACTATTTTGGCGGAGGAACTTTTGCGGCTCTATGCCCAGCGGACGGTGGCGGCAGGACACGCTTTTGCACCAGACACCGTATTTCAGAAAGAGTTTGAGGATGGGTTCCCCTTTGAGGAAACGCCTGACCAGTTGCAAGCCATCAGGGAGATAAAAAAAGATATGGAGTCCAACCGGCCTATGGAAAGATTGCTTTGCGGTGATGTGGGTTATGGCAAGACGGAAGTGGCTTTGCGGGCGGCGTTCAAGGCAGTAATGGATGGCAAGCAGGTGGCGGTGTTGGTGCCGACAACGGTTTTGGCACAGCAGCATCATTTGACTTTTACCCAGAGGATGCGGGGCTTTGGACCCAATGTGGCTTTATTGAACCGTTTTGTTACCCCAAAACAACAAAAGAAGATTTTGGAAGATTTGGCAAAGGGGGATGTGGATATAGTTATCGGCACTCACCGGCTTTTGCAGAGTGATGTGATTTTCCGTGATTTAGGTTTGCTGATTATTGATGAGGAACAGCGTTTTGGTGTAGGTCAGAAAGAAAAAATAAAAAAATGGAAGACGGGAATTGATGTCCTTTCCTTAAGCGCCACGCCCATTCCCCGCACTTTGCATTTGGCATTGGTGAATGGCAGGGATATGAGTGTTATTGAAACCCCGCCCGAAGACCGCCTGCCGGTGGAAACTTTTGTAGCGGAATATGACGACAATATGGTTAAGGAAGCCATTGAGCGTGAACTCCGCCGGGGTGGGCAGATTTTTTATATTCACAACCGTATTGAAAATTTGCCTGCTATTGAATTGCGGCTACACCGTTTGGTGCCCGGTATGCGGATTGTGACAGGGCATGGCAGGATGCCGCAGGGTCAGCTGGAAGAAGCCATGATGGATTTTTATAATGGTGAATGTGATTTGCTTTTGTGTACAACGATAGTTGAGAACGGTTTGGACGTGCCTAAGGCAAATACAATGATTGTGGATGGGGCAGACCATTACGGGTTAAGCCAACTTTACCAAATGCGTGGCAGGGTGGGACGTTCCAGCCGTTTGGCATATGCTTATTTGTTGTATAGAAAAAACAAAATGTTGAGCGAAGTGGCATCCAAACGCTTGCAGGCCATCCGTGATTTTACAGAGTTGGGGGCGGGGTTCAAAATTGCTATGCGTGATTTGGAAATTCGCGGGGCAGGTAATATTTTAGGTGCGGAACAACACGGGCATATTGCTGGAGTCGGGTTTCACGAGTATTGTACGATGCTGGAACAAACCATCCGCCGTTTGAAAACCGGTCAGGATGAGGAAAGGAAAGAGCCGCAGCCGGTGTTGGAAATACCTGTGGATGCTTATATTTCTGACGACTATATTGAGCAGCCACGGTTCAAAATGGAAGTGTACCGACATTTGGCGGAGTTGGAATATGCGGAAAAGGACGAGTATTTGCAGGAACTGGAAGACCGTTTCGGCAAACCGCCGGAGGAAGTAGTCACCCTGTGGCGGGTGGCATGTCTTAGGGCATTATGCCGCAATTTGAAGATTCGTGGTATTCATGTTCACACGGGGGAAATCCGCATTGTGTTCGCACATCAGTCATTAGTCAATCCGCAAGCGTTAGTCGGCCTAATCAGCGGGTACAAGAATAAAATGCGTTTTATCCAATCCCATGACCCGGTATTACTCTACAAGGACAGGGATGTTGATATACAGGCGTTACAGTGGTTGGAGGAGACCTTGCCGAAATTAGTATGAATTTTTTGCGTGGTGCCGCAATTTTGACTTTTGCCGGCATTGGGGTAAAAGTTTTAGGCGGTGTGAACAGAATATTGTTGAGCAGATTGCTGGGGGGCGAGGGCATTGGCATTTACCAGATGGCCTACCCGGTGTATTTGCTTTTTGCCGCTTTGGCAGGGGCCGGGTTTCCCATTGCAGTAAGTATTTTGGTGAGTGAAAAATTAGCCAAAGGCGATGGGAACGTTGTACAGGGGCTGTGGCCTGCCCTGATAAAAATGTTAGGCACCTTGGGTCTGGTGATGTCCGTCCTGGTATATTTTTTGGCAGAACACTTGATCGCAACAGGCCTTATCAGTGATGCCAGGGCGTATTGGGGGATAATGGCACTTTTGCCGGCTATTTTCTTTTCATTGGTTTTGGGCGGCATGAGAGGATATTTTCAAGGTCATCAGTTGATGCATCCCACCGCTGTCAGTCAAATCTTGGAACAGTTTTTCCGTGTGGTTTCCATGCTGGTAATGGCTTATTTCTTATTGCCTTACGGTTTGACTTATGCGGCGGCAGGGGCGGCAGGCGGTGCCAGCATCGGTGCACTCTTCGGCATTTTGGCACTTTTGCCTTTCAGAAGCAAGGTGTTGAAAAAGTTGGGAACGGGCACAAAAAGCACCTTTGATTTCAGTTTGATTACCCGTTTTTTCCGTTTGGCAATTCCTGTTTCTTTGGCAGGACTGGTTATCCCTTTAACCGCCTTGTTAGACATGTTCTTTGTGCCACGGTGCCTGATGCTGGGCGGTTTGAGCCAGGTGGAAAGCACCATTCATTTTGGCTATTTGGCAGGCATGGCGCAACCTTTAATTTTGCTTTCCATTATTCCCGTATCTTCCATAGTATTCAGTATGGTTCCTGCCCTCACCAGTTTGGGCGGCAGTGATAAAATAAAGCAATCAGAAATTCTCTATTCTGCGTGGAAATGGGTGCTGCTGATTACGGTACCTGCAGGTTTGGGCATGAGCGTTTTGGGCGGACCTTTGGCTATATTCCTTTACGCAGCATCGGGGGCGGGGGATGCAATGATACATAGCGGCATAAGCATTATCCTTTTAGGTCTGATGTTGCTCTCCAGCGGTGCTTTGATGGGGCTGGCAAAAACTAATGTGCCGGTGCTAAATCTTTTAATCGGGGCAGGGGTTAAGGTTGGCTGTTTGTGTTTTTTTGCCAGAGAAATTATCGGCTGTGCATGGGCTACAAATGCCAACTATGCTTTGACTGCTTTACTAAACATTGTGGTCCTGACAATTTGCGGTTACCGCTTCCCGTATATGCTTTTTGGCAAAATAATTTTAGCAGGAATGGTAATGGGTGGCATGGTATATGTTTGTTTTGATGTTTTGCAACCGTTGATGGGGAATAATTTTGCTACCCTTTTGGCAGTGGTGGCGGGTGCAATAATTTATTGCGGAACAATCTTTACATTAAAAGTAGTAACTTGGCACGAATTGTGCTACAATAAAAGAAAAGGAGATGATAAAAAATGAAAACAGTATTGAAATCAGTTTTAGCAATTATTTTGGTGGCAATCATTGCCTTTGCAGGGTGGTTTTTCTTGGTATTTTCCAAGACACCGTTGTATTCCCTGGGCATGGTTGGTTATGCTTATTACACCAAAGATTTCCCCCGCTTTGAACGGCATGTGGATTTGGGGGCCATTGTGAACAACGGTTATTCCACTTTGGAACAGGCCTATTTCAAAAATGTGTCCCAGGCGGCCAAGACCACAGTGGCAAAGGCGGTTGCCAAGGTGGCATCCAAGAACGCCCTTTTAGGCGCATTGGTGGGTAAGCAAGTCAATAAGGTTGTGGAAAAAGCGGAAGGAACAACCAAGGACAAAATCACGGCAGAAGTACGCAAATATGCCAAGGCCTATTTTGCAAAGCCGGAGGAAGCCGCTGCGGAGGGAACAGAATCCCAAAGCAATTTGAAACTGAAGGACTTGAAACAAGTCAGCAAGACAGATACTTCTGCTTTGATGAGCATTTTTTTGGAAAATGGCAAGAAAGAGGTTCTGCCCATCAATTTAAGCATGTCCAAGATTGACAAGGACGAGTGGAAAGTTGTGGCAATTCAAAACTTAGATTTTATTGTTGCTAACGCTAAAAAATTCAAGGAATAAAACTGACTGATGGCAAAAATTGTAATGTCCGTAAGTAAAGATGAGGCCCGGATGGCGCTTTTGGAAAATGACCGTCTGATGGAATATATGTTGGAGCGGGAAACCGGCAACAATTTGGTCGGCAGCATTTACAAAGGTGTTGTCAATCGGGTCGTCCGCAGTATTCAGGCCGCTTTCATTGATATCGGGCAGGACCAAAATGCTTTTCTTTACATGGGGGACAAGCCCCTGACGGAGGGCCAGCCGGTTTTAATTCAGATTGACAAGGATGCCCGTGGCACCAAGGGACCCACGGCTACACGGGCCATTACTCTGCCCGGCAAATTTGTAGTGCTGCTGTTGAATGCTGATTATGTGGGGGTATCCCGCAAAATTACGGATAACACGGAACGGCAGCGATTGGAAGAAATTTGCAACAAACTCCGGCCCCAGGGAATCGGAGTGGTGGTGCGGACTGCGGCGGAGGGGGTGCCGGAGGAACTTTTGCGTCAGGATTTGGACGATTTGTTGGAAGAGTACAGGGTTTTGAACGCAAGGGAAAAGATGGCCAAGGGTGCCGCCCTTTTGCACCGGGAGTTGGATTTGCCCATTCGCATTATCCGGGATTACCTTAGCATGAATTTGGAAGAAATCATTGTTGATGACAAGCTGACTTTCAACCGCATCAAGGAACTTTTAGATACCCTGTCCATTCAAGCACCTGCTCTAAAACTGCACGAAGGCGAGGATATTTTCAGTTTCTATCATTTGAACGAGGCAATACAGGAAACCGTCAGCAGGCAAGTGGCGCTGCCCGGCGGCGGTACCTTGGTTATTGACCACACGGAGGCCATGACGGTTATTGATGTGAACAGCGGCAGTTTTAATGACAGGGATAATTTGGAAGAAACCACTTTGGAAATTAACCGTCAGGCAGCAATGGAGATTGCCCGCCAGCTCAGGTTGCGGGATATTGGCGGCATCATAGTTGTGGACTTTATTGATATGCACAAGGACGCACAAAAGTTGCAGATTATGAGCACTTTGCAGGCGGCGTTGGAAGGGGACAGGATGCGGCCGAAGGTACAGGATATTACGGTGCTGAATCTGGTGGAAATTACCCGAAAAAAATCACGTCAAAATTTGAGCACTGCCCTTTTTGAAGAATGTCCCGCCTGTCACGGAACCGGGAAAATTTTCAGCAGGGATACTTTGATTTTGGAAATCCGCCGTCGGCTTAGGGCATTGATGCAACAGCCGGGCAGTTCCAAAAAACTGCTTTTGCAGGTTCATCCCTGGTTGAAAGATATGCTCAGGGAGCGGGAAATCAGGGATTGGGAAAAAGAGTTTGCTTGCAGCATTGCGGTGGAATTTCATCAGGAATTTCATCCCGACACTTTGCAAATTCTTGACAATGATATTGACAAATAGAGTAAGTTATAGTAATATATGCGGGCATGAACTCGCTTGAGTTTGTCCCAAACCGCACAGAGAGGTTCCTAAAAACCCGTAAGGGTTACCGTATTTGGCGAGTATCAATGAAGGGAGGAAAACAGATGTACGCAATCATTAAGACCGGTGGCAAGCAATACCGGGTTGCCGAAGGTGACACTGTGCAAGTGGAAAAATTGGCAGCAGAGGTTGGTGCAGAGGTTGTTTTTGACCAGGTGCTTACCGTTGTTGACGGAGCGGATGTCAAGATTGGCAAACCCCTTGTAGCCGGTGCCAAGGTTACTGCTAAGGTTGTTGAACAGGGCAAAGCGGAAAAAATCTTTGTTTTCAAGTACAAGAACAAAGTCAATTACCGTCGCCGCCAGGGTCATCGCCAACCTTTTACCGCAGTGGAAATTGTGAAGATTGAACTGTAAGATGATAACCATCAAGGTTGATTATGATTCACAAGGATTGATAACCGGTTACAAGGTGGAGGGGCATGCAGAGTTGGCGGAAGCAGGCAAAGATATCCTTTGTGCGGCAGTCAGCACTCTGACACAAACCCCCATACTTGGACTGGAAAGGCACTTGCAGTACAAACCCCGTTACAAAGTGGGGGATGCAAAATTGCAGGTGCAACTGGATAGGGCGGACGATACCACCCAGGCCATCCTGATGACCATGGTTCACGGACTAAGGGACTTGGCAGAGAAATATCCAAAGCGTGTCCGTATCGAAAACGAGAGGTGAAAAAATGTTTAAACTTATATTGCAGTTACATGCACATAAGAAAGGCACCGGCAGCAGCCATAACGGCCGTGACTCAAACGCCCAACGTTTGGGAACTAAGGCCTTTGAAGGCAAGGTAGTTAAAGCCGGTTCCATTATTGTGCGTCAGCGTGGCACCCGTTTCCATCCCGGCTTCAATACAGGGATTGGCAAGGACCACACCATTTTCGCTACAATTAACGGCGTAGTAAGATTTGAGCGTCTTGGTCGCAGCAAACGCCAAATCTCCATTTACCCGGTGGAGGCGTAAAAATTCAAAACCCGTCGCACTGCGACGGGTTTTCTAATATTGGTTACATATTATGAAATACATTGCTTGTTTCGGTGACAGTTTAATAGAAGGATTCCCCTTTGGTTCTGAATGCAGTTGGTGCAAGGCGGCGGAAGAAGGCAGTGATTTCCGCTTGCTTAATTATGGCGTTTGCGGGGAATGTTGTGATGAAATTCTTTGGCGGTTGGAACACACGCCATTGACGGAAAATCTTTCTGGCATCATCTTTTTAGGCGGTGCCAATGATGCTCTTTGCGGCCGGCCCCCGCAACTGATGGTGCAGGACATTGACAGGGCGGCAAAGTTTGCAACTGAACACGGACTGGGTTTTGCGGTGGTGTTGCCCTTGGTCAGTGATGACCTGGAATTGAACAGGCGTTTGCAGGAAGTAACTAATCTTCTGAAAACCAAATCTTATTTCTTCATTGATTTGCAGGAGGGAATTGGCTACGGAGCAGACGAATTGGCAAGGGCTTATGTGGACGGAGTGCATCCCACCATTGCGACCTATGCGAAAATGGGGAGGGTTGCAAAACCCCAGATAGAAAAATTTTTGGAGGGTGAATGACAAATGGAAATTGACAAACTTATTGCCCGTATAAACGAACTGGCGAAGAAGAAACGCACCACCGGACTCACAACAGAGGAAACAAGCGAACAACAGGAATTGTATAAAGAATATCTTGGCAATGTGCGAAACTCGCTGAAAGCACAGCTGGATAATATTGAAGTAGTAGATAAGTAAAGGCGGATATTATGGATGAGAAATTACTCAACAATTTTATAATAGATGTATATCACCGAATTTTCATACATCATTCCATGTGGTATCAGGAAGTGGTAAAGGTGCTGGGAGAGAAGAAAGCCCTCACGGCATTGGAATATGCCTGGTCACGGACAAGTGAAAATATGTTGCAACGGCTGGGCTCACTTGGTTCTTGCAACGGGGAGCAGGCAACACTACAATTGAGTTATAATAAGAAAGAAGAAATATTGAATGAATTGGCAAAGTGTTGGCTGGCACAGGACGGCGTGTGGTTTCAGGCAGTAGAGTTCACAGAAGGTATGGCGGTGGCAAAGCAGTGTAACGACGCAACCTGGAGCAAATTTTCTCCCTTTGAAGCATGGTCAATAAAACGCCTGATCGGGTTGGAAGAAAACAGCGGATTGGCCGGATTGAGGCAGGCACTGGAGTTCCGGGTATATAGCCGCCTGAACAAACAGAGAAGTTATTTTGAAAATGATGCTCTGATTTTTCAAATGAATGACTGCCGGGTGCAGTCCGCCCGTGTACGCAAGGGCCTTGCAGATTATCCCTGCAAGAGCGCCGGAATCGTGGAGTACAGCGGGTTTGCAAAGGGCATTGACAGTAAAATTGCAACGGAATGTTTGGGATGTCCGCCTGACGAACACCCAAAAGAATGGTTTTGCGCCTGGAAATTTTTTCTTGCAAACACCAACAGATAGTGTTTTCAGCGGATTTGACAGCAACTAATGGTGGTTGAAAAAATTTTTAAAAAAGTTGTTGACAAGTTCGTTTGTTTTTAG
>JAZLLX010000033.1:0-17762 GCA_045598345.1 Acidaminococcaceae bacterium
GCAAGCGGTCCCCCCTCTTTAAGAAAGAGGGAAAATTAGTTCGCATTGTGCGGGCTGTATTGCTATAATCAACGGAACATTTTACCATAGTTTTAAGATTTAAGTTTTTAACTTTTAACTGATTTGATGTTCCTGTGATTATAGCAGAAAGTTGGCAGGGTTTGTAGGGGGACGGGTTCTTGCCGTAGAAAAGGATCCGCACCCGGGCAAAGCATCGCTTTGCACAATGTCAGCAAACAGTGACAGGGTTTTCTGCGTAATCCGCACCCCCAGTCGCAACCACGTTCCTGAAAGCGACAGCCCCCGCAAGGGCGGGGGCTACTCGTGTTCCTGTAACTTGTTATATAATCACAGGAACATATTACCGCAATTACTAATTGCTTATTACTCATTACTAATTCAAAAAAAAACACCTTGCATTCGCAAGGTGTTTTTTTTGAAAAGATATTTTATTCTTTGTTTTTATTTTTGTTCTTATCTTTATCTTTTTCCTTTTCCTTTTCCTTTTCCTTTTCTTTATCCTTCTCCTTCTCTATAGTATCTTTATCTTTTTCATCTTTTGTATCAATTTTCGGTTCAAATTTTTTCATTATCGCCCGTTTGAATTCGGTGTTTTGCATGGTGGCATCGGTTAAGTCCGTGTCCGTCATAATGGCTTTATCTAATTTGGCATAATTCAAATTGGCTTTGCGGAAGGTGGCTTTTGCCAAGTTCGCCTCCCTTAAATCACCATAGGGTAATTTGGCTTCCGTAAAGGTTGCCTGATAGAGATTGGCGCCCCGCATAATCGTGTTACGCAGGTTGGCTTTGCGGAACCAGGCGTTGTTCAAATTTGCCCCTACAAAGTCGGTGTAGTCGCAGTTGGCATTTTCAAAATTACATTCCTGCACATCCGCTCCTGTGAAAAGGGCGTTGATAAAGATGCCACCGTAAAAATTGGCACGGTGAATAAAACTCTTCGTGAAATCGCAGTTGGTAAAATTGGCTTTGGCCGCCCTAACATTATTCAGGATTGCCCCGTTTAACTTGGCATTTTTTAAGGTTGCACCCTGCAAAGAGGCACGATAAAAATTGGCTTCGGATAAATTTGCCTTGTCAAGATTTGCTTTGACCAGCCGTGCTTCTACAAAGGATGTGCCACGAAAATTGCGGCCGCTTAAATTCATGCCGGACAAATCGGCACCGGACAAATCTCCGTTAATGACATTGTGGCCTGCTTTCACCGCTTTCACATCAGCATCGTTGTAAGCGAGTGCGGTGGCGGATGTCAGCAATATGAGTGATGTTAAAATTTGTTCAAGCATTTTTAAATTCCTCTGGGTTGTAAGATAATTTTTTTTATCTTGCCGCCAAAATTTTTGGTGCGGCGGATAAGTTTGGAACTGGAGCGGCGGTGCGGTTTCATATCATTTTCACTGCCGAAATCCCCCCTGTTCAAAATAGTGATTTTAATTTTGTCCGGGTTCAAGTCCAGGCGGATGGCTTTGGCACAATGGGAGGGGTGGGATTCCTGACCGATGCTGTAGGTATCCATGCCGCAAAAACCGTATTCCGGGAAAGCGTGCAGAACGATATGTCCCTGTACGCAAATGCCAAAAAGGGTATAGGCATTGCCTTCCTCCGCATCCGAGTGTTCAATTTTCAAAAGTTGCATGCCAAATTCTTTGCAGCGGGTTTTAACAATTTGAATAACCCTTTGGTGGTCTTCCAAAATATTGGCATCGCAGTTATACATATCCAAGGCAATTAACTTGCCGCGTAAATCTGGGTATTCCATAAAACTCTCCTTAATTTGATAATATATTATAACATTACTTTCCAATAGTTGCAAATCTATGCTATAATATTATGCCATGAAACTTAGGGAATTGTTGTATAATCTGCAACTGTTGTGGGAAAATATTGCCCCCCGCCGCTGTGCTGTCTGCGGTGACGGGATTGATGAAGGGGTGTTCTGCCAGGTGTGCAGGGAGCAGTTTGTGCTGAACAAGATGGCGGAGCAGGGGGAGAATATTAAGATTGTTTATCTTCTTTTCAAGTACGAACGGGAGTTACGGCAGTTGTTGCATTTGGTGAAGTTTGAAAAACGCTCCGGTTACCTGTATCCTTTGGGGGAAGAGGCGGGGCTGCTTTTTGGTGATTATTGGCAGGAACTTTTGCAACAGTACGATTTGACGGTAGCAATTCCCACATCTGTTAATCGTTCCCAAGAGCGTGGGTATGAGGTTCCTGAAGAGATATTCAATTTCCTGCGTTCCTCCAAAATGCAAAAGGTCTTGGAACGCTGTCGTGTTACTGCACCGCTTTTTAATCTGAACAAAGAACAGCGGGAGCAGGAATTGGCAGGGTGTTTTAAGGTTATTGCGGATGTGACGGATAAAAGAATTTTATTGTTAGATGATATTTATACCACCGGCGCCACAGCCAATGAGGCGGCAAAAACACTTTTGGCGGCGGGGGCAAAATATGTGGATGTGCTGGCTTTCAGCGCCGGCAAGAATAATTGGGATTAGGATGACTACAAAGGAATTAACAAAAATTTCATTATTGGTGGCGATGAATTGTGTCAGTGCGTATATCATTATACCGCTGCCTTTTTCCATGTCGCCTTTGGCTTTGCAGACCTTGATTGTGAATTTGGTGGCTTTGCTTTTAACGCCCCGTCAGGCCTTTTTCACTATGTTGGTGTATTTGCTTTTGGGGTTGGCGGGCGTGCCTGTGTTCACGGGGGGCACGGCGGGGCCTGGCAAACTTTTCGGACCTACGGGAGGATATATTTGGGCGTTTTTGCCGGCGGTGGTGTTGATGGCGTATTTGCGGGGGAAGGAATATAATTTTTGCCGTTATGCTTTTGTGACCGTGGCGGTGGGAATGCCGCTCATTTATCTTGCAGGGGTCAGCCAACTGATGCTTTTGACAGGACTTGACTGGTGGGAAGCGACATTGATGGGGGTAGTTCCTTTTCTCGCTGGAGATGTGGCAAAAGCGGTGGGGGCGAGCTATATTGTGAAGAAGTTAAAAGTTATAAGTTAGAAGTTAAAAATCAAATGTCAAAGAACAAAGAATAAAGAACAAATATGGTAAAATGTTCCTTTGATTATATTTTAGGTTTCGGGTGTGCGGGGTTATGTGGACTTTTTCCGCCCCAGGCGTGGGGCGGGGGACCAGCGATAGTTTTTCGGTAGCTGGTGGTGGGGTCGCTCACTTATAGTTAGAAGTTGTAAGTTAGAAGTTATAAATTTCGGTGTAAAGTTCCTGTGATTATAGCAGGAAAGTTGGTGGAGTGAGAAAGTTTGCCCTCTTCTTGAAGAGGGGGGACCGTTTTTAGGAACATAGAAGAACGGTGGGTGTTTTTGTCTACACGGAGTGTTCGTGCAGAAACTATAAATAAAAAAATTAGAAATGAAGAAGGCAGACCAATGACAGAGAAGTGATGAGCAGATTGGGAATGCTACGCATAATGCAAAAACACCCGTCTGCCTCTGTGTTCCTGTGGGCAGTCACCCTCTTTAGAAAGAGGGAAAACAGTTCGCATTAAGCGGAAAAGTTTTCTGTGTAATCCGCACCCCCAGTCGCCTTTCTGTGTTTCTATAGGCGACAGCCCCCGCAAGGGCGGGGGCTACTCATGTTCCTGTGATTTGATATATAATCACTGGAATATCTTACCATAATTTATAACTTCCAACTTCTAACTTACAACTTATAACTTGTGCCTAAATCGCTCTTGTATAAGAGCGGTTTTTATATTATAATATAAGGTAATTTTTGTTTGGCGAGGATGAGATGTTAGATATATCAACAATGATTTACAGAGTACCTGCACTGCTTTTTGCATTGGTGGTACATGAATATGCTCATGCAATGGCGGCGGACAGTATGGGGGACCCTACGCCCCGTTATGCTGGACGGCTTACTTTTAATCCTATGATGCATGTGGATTTTTTAGGGTTGTTCATGCTGGCTTTGGCGGGGTTCGGTTGGGCGAAGCCGGTGCCGATTAACAGCAATAATTTCCGTGACAGGAAGACGGGAATTATTAAGGTGAGTTTGGCAGGACCGGGGGCAAATTTGTTCCTGTGCTTTTTGGCGGCACTGGTGGGGGCGTTGCTGCTCAGGTTTAACCTGATGACCCAGACCGTATTTAATTTTTTGCAATGGATTATGCTTTATAATGTGTGGTTTGCCTTTTTTAATTTGATTCCCATACCGCCTTTGGACGGTTCCAAACTGGTAATGGAATTTATGCCCGCAAGGTATTTGTACCAGTATGCGGAAACAGTGGAACGTTACGGTTTTTTCATTTTGATGGCATTGGTGTTTTCCGGTGTAGTGGGAATGATTATCAATCCCTTGGCACAGGCGTATTTGGGGTTGGTGAATGTTTTTTTAGGGATGGTTTTTTAAGGGTAAAGGAATTAGGAATCAGGATACAGGGGAGTAAAGGACAAAGGAATTAGAAATCAGGATACAGGGGAGTAAAGGATGAAGGAATTAGGAATTAGGAATTAGGAATTAGGATTCAGGGATTTAGGAGTTAGGGAAAGGAAGTGGGGAAAGGTTGTGCTTGACGGGTATAAAGATTTAATTGTATGGCAGAAGGCGATGCGGTTGGTTAAAGATGTCTATTCTGCGGTTAGAAATTTGCCGAGAGAAGAAAGATATGCGTTGTCTGACCAAATCAGAAGGGCTGCTGTTTCGATCCCTTCAAATATTGCAGAAGGATATGCAAGAAAATCAACAAGAGCATATGTAAGTTTTTTGAGTATTGCCAGTGGTTCATGTGCAGAGTTGGAAACTCAATTACTATTGTGTGTTGAATTAGGTTTTTTAGATAAAGAAATTGCTAACAGGATAATTGCGTTGGATAAGGAAGTAGGGAAGATGCTTGCAACAATTATTAACAAGCTATCATCCCCTAAATCCTGATTCCTGTATCCTTAATCCTATTTTGACTGAAAGGAGAAAAATATGAATCGGATTATAAGCGGTATGCAGCCGTCGGGTAGGTTTCATTTGGGGAACTTTATGGGGGCGTTGGAAAATTGGGTGAAGTTGCAAAATGAATATGAATGTTTATTCTTTATTGCGGATTTGCACGCCCTGACTTCATCTTACGCTGATACTTCCAAAATGCAGGAAAACATTCATCAGATGGCTATTGACTGGCTCAGTGCCGGTCTTGACCCGGAGAAAAATATTATTTTTGTACAGAGCCATATTAAAGAGCATGCGGAACTGGCATTGTTGCTGGGTATGAGCACCCCTTTGGGTTGGTTGGAGCGTGTGCCGACATACAAGGATAAAATCCGTGATTTGGAAGGCACGGATAAGGATTTGCACACTTACGGTTTCTTGGGTTATCCCGTGCTGATGGCGGGGGATATTATGTTATACAAGGCGACCCATGTACCCGTAGGGGAAGACCAAAGCGCCCATTTGGAACTGACCCGTGAGATTGTTCGCCGGTTTAATTTCCTTTATCATAAGGAAGTGTTCCCGGAGCCGCAGGCTGTATTCAGCAAGGCGAAGGTTTTGCCCGGCATTGACGGAAGGAAGATGAGCAAGAGTTATGGCAACACTATTCCTTTTGGTGCACCGCCGGAGGAGGTTACGGCTAAGATAAAAATGATGACTACGGATCCGGCACGTATTAAGAAAACGGACCCTGGACATCCTGATGTTTGTATTGTGCATAAATTCCAACAAGTGTTTAATACGGAGGACTGCCCGGCTATTACGGCACAATGCCGGGCAGGGGAAATCGGCTGCGTGCAATGCAAGAAATGTTTGGCGGAGAAGATGAATGCCATGCTGGCGGATATTCATGTTAAGCGTACGGAACTGGAAAAGAAGCCGGGCTATGTTAAAGAGGTCTTGCAACACGGTGACGAAAGGGCCCGGGTGATTGCCCAAAAGAGTATGCAGGAAATTAAAGAGGTTATGAACCTGTTGTAATGGAAAAAGTTTCTATTCGGGTGGAGCAGTTTGAAGGACCGTTAGACCTGCTGCTGCATCTGATTCACGAAAATAAATACGATATATTTGATGTTCCCATTGTGGAAATCACGGACCAATATATGGCGGCGCTGAACCAAATGCAGGAGTTTGACATGGAGGTTGCCACGGAGTTTCTTCTGATGGCCGCCACCCTTCTGCAAATTAAGGCCAGATTGCTTTTGCCGAAACTGCCGGCTGAGGAAGAAGAGGACGGTGAAGAGGTTGACCCGCGTAAGGTGCTTATTGATATGCTGGTGGAATACCGCAAGATTAAGAACCGGGCGGCGGTGTTGGCGGAGATGAAAGCCATTGCGGACAAGCAGATTGGGCATAAACCTATGTACAGTCAGGCGGCCTTGAGTATTGTGCAGTACAGTATCAGGAATTTGCTTTTGGCATTGACGGGGATTGTGGATGCGGCCCGGCATGAGATGGCATATATTGAGCCCCAGGCCTTTTCGGTTGAGGGGAAGATGGAAGATATTTTGCAGCGGCTGGAAAAGGCGGTCGGGGGTATTGTGCTCAGTGATTTTTTCCTTACAGGCCACAGGGCGGAAAAAATCGCATCCTTTTTAGGCCTGTTGGAACTGTTAAAGGCGGGCAGGGTGATGATTGAACAGAAGGAGCCCTTTGCCCCAATTTACATCTTCGTCAGAAAGGTGGAAGAAAATGGAATACAATAGAATTATCGGAGCGTTGGAGGCAGTGCTTTTTGCCAGCGGGGAGCCGATTACAATTCAGCAGTTGGCGGATGCCCTGACGGTGGAAACGGCACAGGTTTATACGGCGCTGGAAGACATGGAAAAGAAATATAATGATAATGAGGAACGAGGGCTGATGCTGCGTCATGTGAATGAGGGGGTGCAGCTGGTGACCAAGCCGGTTTATTTTGAGGCCACTTCCCGCATGGAAAAACATTTGGAGGTGAAGTTGTCCAATGCGGCAATGGAAACCCTTGCCATTATCGCTTTCAAACAACCTGTAACCCGTGCGGAAATGGAACAGATCCGTGGGGTAAAAGTGGATAAGGTTATCAGCACTCTTACGGATTTGGGACTCATAGATGAGGCGGGGCATAAGAAAACCATTGGCAATCCTTTGCTTTACAAAACCACGGATAAATTTCTTACCACCTTCGGCTTGAATTCCTTGGCGGATTTGCCCAACCCGGAGGATGAGGATGTTATGCTGGAAGCGCTTGGCGGCGAACAGCAGCTTACTTTGGAAATGGACGGGGTGGAAACTCCGCAACGCCAGGAACTGCTCACCATTGTGAAAGAAAGTGCGAAGAACATTGAGGATATGAGTAATAGTGAGAATACAGAGAATACAGAGAGCGTTGATAATGTTAATGATATAGAAAGTACAGGGAGCAACGAGGGCAAGGATGAGTGAGGAACGGCTGCAAAAAATTTTGGCTCAGGCAGGTATTGCCTCACGCAGGGAAGCGGAAAAACTGATTCTTGCAGGCAGGGTTAAGGTGAACGGCAAGATAGTGCGGGAATTGGGGGCTAAGGCGGATTCATCCCGTGACAGATTGTCCGTTGATGACAAACCTGTGGAATTGGAAAAAAAGGCCTATTACATGTTCTACAAACCACGGGGAGTGGTGACCACTATGAAGGACCCCGAGGGGCGGAAATGTATTGCGGATTTCGTGGGTGAACTGGCAGAACGGCTTTATCCCGTGGGGCGGCTTGATTACAATACGGAAGGATTGTTATTGCTCACCAATGATGGGGATTTGGCACAGCGGATGACCCATCCCAGTTATGAAATCAGAAAGACATATCAGGTGAGGGTGCCTGGCATTGTGCCGGAAGAGAAATTGGATGCCTTGCGTATGGGCGTAATGTTGGAAGATGGAATTACAGCCCCTGCTACAGTTAATTTGCTTGATTATAATCACGAAAAAAATATCACCGAGTTTAATATAACAATTCACGAAGGACGCAACCGTCAGGTGCGGCGGATGTGCGATGTCATCGGCTTTCCCGTCCGTGATTTGAAAAGGATAAAGATGGGACCTTTAAGTTTGAGAAACTTGGGAAAAGGTAAATTGCGACCTTTGGAAGATGAAGAAATAAAATTGTTGTTGAAGATGAAAGAAAATTAAAATGATTGTTGTCATTGGTGGCGGTGCGGCAGGATTGCTGGCTGGTATTGCGGCAACGGCGTCTGGCGCTAAAACCACTATTTTGGAAAGAATGAAACGGCCGGGACGTAAACTTTTGATTACAGGTAAAGGCCGTTGTAATATTACCAATGGGGCGGAGATTGCGGAGATTATTAAGAATATTCCCGGCAACGGCAAGTTTTTGAATTCTGCCCTCAGAGCATTTACCAATGAGGATATACGTAACCTTTTGGAAGAACACGGCTGCCCTACAAAACAGGAACGGGGGATGAGGGTGTTCCCGGTCAGTGACAGGGCACAGGATGTCGTGGACACATTGGTGAAGATTTTTGAGGAACAGGGCGGCAAACTTCTGACAAATGCCAAGGTCAATAAGATTTTGGTGGAGGACGGCAAGGTTAAGGGTGTCCGTTTTAACAAAAATCAGACCATACTCTGCGACAGGGTTGTTCTGGCGGCGGGTGGCGCCACCTATCCTTTGACGGGCAGTGATGGTTCAGGGGCAGTTTTGGCAGAGGACGTTGGACACAGGATAATTCCGTTGAAACCCAGTTTGGTCCCTTTGCTCAGCGACTGGCAGTATGCTGAGGATTTGCAGGGGCTGTCATTACGCAATACAGGGGCAACTCTTTTTGCGGACGGCAAGAAAATAGGCGAGGACTTTGGGGAAATGCTGTTCACCCATTTCGGCGTGTCAGGCCCCATGATATTGAGTTTGAGCAATCTGGCAAGAAGGGCGCTGGACGAGGGCAAGGAAGTGGAACTGGTGCTGGATTTGAAGCCCGCCTTGAGTTATGAAAAATTGGATGAAAGAATCCAGCGGGATTTTACCGAGTTCAGCCGCAAGCAGATTGTGAACGGGTTAAGCAAACTTCTGCCCCACAGTTTAATTTCTGTAGTGTTGGATATGGCTTATTTGGCGGAAGATAAATTTATCAATCAGATTACCAAGACGGAGCGGCAGAGATTGCTCAATGTTCTGAAAAATTTTGTGGTGCCGGTTACGGGTACAAGACCGTTGGCGGAAGCAATTGTTACCGCCGGCGGCGTGGCGGTGGATGAAATCAATCCCAAGACCATGGCGTCAAAATTGGTAGAGGGTTTATATTTTGCCGGTGAGGTAATGGATGTGGACGGCTATACGGGGGGATATAATTTGCAGGCGGCGTTCTCCAGCGGCTGGGTGGCAGGCAGCAGCGCTGCCGTTTCAGGATAAAGGAATTAGGATAAAGGAATTAGGATAAAGGAATTAGGATAAAGGAATTAGGATAAAGGAATTAGGGGGAGTTGGCATAGTGCGAACCTTTTTCCGCCCCAGGCGTGGGGCGGGGGACCGACACAGTTTTTAAGGTCGGTGGTGGGGGCGCTTTCTGCGACAAGAATAAATGTCAAAGAGCAAAGAATAAAGAACAAATATGGTAGAATGTTCCTGTGATTATATTTTAGGTTTCAGGTGTGCTGAAGCGAGTGCCTCCCTCTTTTGAGGGAGGGGGACCGTCGGTAGTTTTTCGGTGGACGGTGGAGGGAGCGATTAGCAGTAATAAAGTTTTCTACATAATCCGCACCCCCAGTCGCAACCACGTTCCTAAAAGCGACGGTTGAATTGTGTCCAGTGGACACAAGAGGCAAGGGCAGGGGCTATTTGTGTTATTGTAATTGTTTATTTTAATTGCTGGAACATTACACCTTAACTTTTAGTTTTAAGATTTTCACTTACGAAAGGATTACTCATCATGAAGAAATTGGTAGTCGCACTTGACGGCCCGGCGGGGGCGGGGAAAAGCACCATTGCCAAGGCGGTGGCGGAAAAAATCGGTTATGCTTATATTGATACAGGTGCCATGTATCGTGCCGTGACCTGGAAATTTGTGCAAACAGGGCACGCTTACGAAGATGAGTTTATTGGCGAACTTTCAGAACAGATGGTCATTGAGTTCCAGCCCAGGGACGGGGTCAATCATGTCTTTGCAGACGGGACGGAGATTACTGATTTCATCCGTACACCGGAAATTTCCAAACTGGTTTCGCCCCTTTCAGCCATTCCCAGAGTGCGTGTGGCAATGGTTGCACAACAGCGCCGTATGGGTGAAAAGGGCGGTGTGATTCTGGACGGACGGGATATAGGTACTGTGGTTTTCCCCAATGCGGATTTGAAAATATTTTTGACCGCTACGGTGGAGGAACGGGCCCAACGGCGTTACAAGGAACTGATTGCCAAGGGCAACAAGATTGATTTTGAACAGGTGAAAGCAGACCTGGTACAGCGTGATTATCAGGACAGCCACAGACCCGTGAGCCCTTTGAAACAGGCGGATGATGCGGTGCTTTTGGACAGTACGGGAATGCACATTGAAGAAGTCAGGGACACAATTATTAAGATGATTGAGGGAAAAGAAAAATAATGGAAAAACTTCCTTTTTGGTATCAGCCGACAAAAAAATTTCTTGTTGCATTATTCAAGGCAATTTACCGTTTGAAAATTTTGCATACGGAGCGGTTCCCTGCGGAAGGGCCTGTGGTTTTGGCTTGCAACCACGTGAGTTTGGCAGACCCCCCTCTTGTTGGGGCATCTTCCCCACGCCGGGTGAACATTATGGCGAAGGAGGAACTTTTTGTTCCTGTGTTGGGGTCGTTATACAGATTGTTAGGCGCTTTTCCTGTACGCCGTGGAGGTGCGGACCGGGCCGCAATCAAGCACGGCATTGATGTATTGAAGAACGGCGAAGTGTTGATGATTTTCCCGGAAGGCACCCGTAGCCGTACCGGTGAATTGGGCAAAGCACAGCCGGGGGCGCTGATGATGGCATCAAAGGCCAGGGCGGCCATTGTTCCCACCTGTATCGTAGGCACGGATTTCAAGCGGGCTAAAACATGGTGGCCGAAGGTAACAGTATCTTTTGCGGAACCGATTTATTTTCCTGAAGGGGAAATTACCAAAGATTTGCTGCACCAGATGACGGAAGAAATGATGCAACGTATTGCGGCGGAAATAGAGAATGTGAAAAATGCAGGTTAAGATTGCCGAGTACTGCGGTTTTTGTTACGGAGTGAAAAGGGCGGTGGCACTGGCTTTGCAGGAAGGTGCAAAGGGAGGAAATGTTGCCACCTTCGGACCTTTGATTCATAATCCGCAAATGATTGACGAGTTAAAAGAAAAAGGCATCGGCTGCAAAGACGACTTGAACGAATTTGCTGCAGGTGAGAAAATTATTTTGCGTTCCCACGGGGTGGGGCCGGAAGTTTATGCAGAGATAAAAAAACGTCAACTGGAGTTGGTGGATGCCATCTGCCCCAATGTGCGGATGGCCCAGGAAAAGGCACAGCAGGCGGCGTTGAACGGTTATTTGCCCGTCATCATCGGGGAAAAAGACCACCCGGAAGTAAAAAGCATCAAAAAGTGGGCGGGGGAAAACTCTTTTGTCATTGAAAAAAAATCTGAAATTTTTACTATACCTTTTTGTACAAAATATGCTATAATAATACAGACCACTTTTGAGAAAGACAAATTTGAAAAAATTTTGTCCGAATTAAAAGCGGCAAGGCCGGGTGAATACCTGGTGGAAAACACAATCTGCAACGCCACTGCCCAGCGGCAGCAGGCCGCCGCCAATCTGGCGAAGGAAGTGGATGCCATGGTGGTGATTGGGGGGCATAACAGCGCCAACACCCGGCACCTGGCGGAACTGGTGGCAAAGGATTGTGCAAGGGTTTATCACATTGAGACAGCAGCGGAACTCAATGGGGAAATGTTCACGGGCTGCACTAAAATTGGCATTACGGCCGGAGCGTCAACGCCTGACCGTTTAATTAAGGAGGCATTTTTGTTTATGGAAAACTTGGAAAACAAGGAACTGAGTTTCGAGCAGATGCTCGAAGAAACTATGAAAGGAGTGAACATTTACCCAGGCAAAATCGTGGAAGTCGAAGTTATCCAAAAGGATAAAGACGGCGTGTATGTAGCATTCGGTTATATGCGTGAGGGTTTTATCCCTTACTACGAATGGTCAACAGAAGCAACTGCGGAAGAACTTATGGAAACGATTCCAATCGGTGAAAAAGTGGAAGCGAAGATTGTTCTTAGCACCACTAAGGAAGATTTCATTCGTATGTCCAAAATCCGCGCCGACCGTGAAGCATCCTGGAAAGATGTTCAACCCCTTGCGGAAGGAGAGAAGCGGCTCGCCACAGTCAAAGTTCTTCGCGTTATCAAGAATAAAATGAAGAATGTGGTCGGTCTTTCCGTTGCAGTGGAGAATGTGGAGGGCTTTATGCCTGCAAGCCACGTGGAACTGCGCCGTGTGGAAGATTTTGACCAGTATGTGGGTCAGGAACTGGAAGCGGAAATCATTGAGATTGATGTGGAAAACCGCCGCATTGTGGTTTCCCGCAGGGAACTGCTCCGCGCCGAGCGTGAGGAGAAAACCCGTGCCTGGAAGGAAGAGAAAGAAGCACGCATTGCAGCGGCCCGTGAAGCAAGGGAAGCGGCAGCGGAAGCGGCAATGGAAACCATTGAAGAGGGCAGCATCGTTACCGGCAAAGTTGTGAAGGTGGTTGAGTTTGGCCTCTTTGTGGAAATTGCCAAGGGTCTGGTCGGTTTGGTCCATTCCACAGAACTGAGTTGGGACCATGGCAGGAAACCTGAAGATATTGCCAAGGAAGGCGATGAAGTCCAGGTCATGATCAAGAAGATTGACAGGGAGGAACACAGGGTTGCCCTCAGCATGAAAGCGACTGAAGAAGACCCTTGGAGGGTTGAAGCCCGCCAGTTCAATATCGGTGATATTGTAACCGGTACAGTTGTCCGTTTCCTGGCATTTGGCGCCATCGTCAAGTTGAGCGAAAAGGTTGAAGGATTGGTTCATGTGTCCGAAATTTCCGAAAACCGCATTACCAAACCGGAAGAAGTATTGAAGATTGGTGACGAAGTGAAGATGGTTGTTTTGAAGAGCGACCTGGATGCCAAGAAGATTGGCCTCAGCATTGTGAAGGCAAAACAGCAGGCAGAGCAAGAGGGTTATGAAAACTACATGGGCAACAAGGAAACTCTTACCGCCGACCTTTCCGACAAGTTTGAAAAATAATCAGACAATAAAAAATTCCCGCACAATGTGCGGGAATTTTTTTGTCTTGGCAGGGGCAGAAGGAATCGAACCCTCAACCAACGGTTTTGGAGACCGCTACTCTACCAGTTGAGCTATACCCCTATGTGGAGCGGAAAACGAGGCTCGAACTCGCGACCCCAACCTTGGCAAGGTTGTGCTCTACCACTGAGCTATTTCCGCAAATGGCGACCCGGACGAGACTCGAACTCGTGACCTCCGCCGTGACAGGGCGGCATTCTAACCAACTGAACCACCGGGCCGTGAACGATCGTCCGTGAAGACGACCTTTCAAATCATTTTACTTTTTTTGCTAACAAGGATTTTTTGCGGGCAGCGTTATTCTTGTGAATAACATTGTGATGTGCCGCTTTATCAATCAAACCGTTAGCAACTTTCAATGCCTCTTTTGCTTCGTCAACTTTGCCGGCCTCAGCCAAAGCAACTACCTTGTGGGAAGCGGTCCGCAGGGCGGTTTTCATTCTGGCATTCCTGGCATTGCGATCTGCATCGGTCTTTACGCTACGAATAGACGCTTTAATATTTGGCAATTGTTTCACCTCCTGTTTTGGTTGCACCGCAATATTTTAGCACGATAAAAGAATTTTGACAAGTTATTTTTCTAAAAATTTAATTGAATGATTTTCAATACTTGGCTATAATTATATAAACTACATTTAGGGAGAAGGATATGCAAGAAAATCATTTACGCAATTTTTCTATTATTGCCCATATTGACCACGGCAAATCCACCCTGGCGGACCGGCTCATTGAAATGACCGGCACCCTCAGCAAACGGGAGATGGAAGAGCAGATTTTGGACTCCATGGATTTGGAACGGGAGCGTGGCATTACCATTAAGGCGCAGGCGGTACGCAGTATCTACAAGGCGCGGAACGGTGAAGAATATATGCTGAATTTTATTGACACCCCCGGCCATGTGGATTTCAATTACGAAGTGAGCCGTGCTCTGGCGGCCTGTGAAGGGGCGCTGCTGGTTATTGACGCCACGCAGGGCATTGAGGCCCAGACCCTTGCCAATGTGTATTTGGCTTTGGACAATGATTTGGAAATAATACCTGTTATCAATAAAATTGATTTGCCCAGTGCGGACCCGGAAAAGGTCAAGAAGGAAATAGAGGAAGTAATCGGTATTGATGCCAGCGAGGCCATTCTGTGCAGCGCCAAAACCGGCGAGGGCATTGAAGATGTCCTGGAAGCCATTGTGGCAAAAATCCCTGCCCCCGGCGGTGACGAAAATGCACCTTTGAAAGCATTGGTGTTTGATTCCAAATTTGATGCCTACAAGGGTGTAATGCTCTATGTGCGGCTGTTTGAGGGCGTGCTGAAACCGGGGATGAAGATTCGCATGATGGCGACGGGTGTGGAATTTGATGTGACGGAAGTGGGAATATTCAAACCCAATATTTTGAATGTGGACGAACTGCGTGCGGGGCAGGTGGGATTCTTTGCGGCGGGGATTAAGACCGTGAAAGACGCCAGGGTGGGGGACACGGTAACGGATGCTTTGAATCCTGCGGAAAAGCCCTTGCCCGGTTACCGCAAAGCGACACCCATGGTGTTCTGCGGACTGTACCCTGTGGAGAATGTGGATTATGACAACCTTCGTGATGCTTTGGAAAAACTGCAACTTAATGATGCATCGCTGGTGTTTGAACCGGAAACATCTGTTGCCTTGGGTTTTGGCTTCCGTTGCGGTTTTTTGGGCTTGCTGCACATGGATGTTATCAAGGAGCGTCTGGAACGGGAATATGATTTGGCGTTGATTACCACGGCGCCCAATGTTGTGTACCAAATTTTTTATACGGACGGCAGCGTGAAACTGATTGAAAATCCCTGCCTGTTCCCGGACCCCAATGTGATTGACCATGTGGAAGAACCCTTTGTCAACGCCACTATTATTGTGCCGAAGGATTATGTGGGGCCCGTTATGGAATTAAGTCAGGAAAAGCGGGGCATTTATGACAATATGACCTATCTTGACGAAAACAGGGTAATGCTGCATTATGCCCTGCCGTTATCAGAAATAATTTACGATTATTTTGACAAACTGAAATCCATGAGCAGGGGCTATGCCTCTTTGGATTATGAGCTGGCAGGATACAGGGACACCAATTTGGTGAAGGTGGATATACTTTTGAACGGTGACCCGGTGGACGCCCTTTGTGCCATTGTCCACAAGGAGAATGCCCAACGGCGTGGCAGGGCGCTGGTGGAAAAATTGCGGAGTTTGATTCCCCGCCAGCAGTTCCAAATCCCCGTACAGGCGGCCATCGGCAGCAAGATTATTGCCCGTGAGGATGTGGTGGCACTGCGTAAGGATGTACTTGCCAAGTGCTATGGCGGAGATGTAAGCAGAAAGCGGAAACTTTTGGAAAAACAAAAAGAAGGCAAAAAGCGAATGAAGCAGGTGGGCACGGTAGAACTGCCGCAAGAGGCGTTTATGGCAGTGCTGAAGATGGAATAGATTTCAGGTTACAGGGGTCAGGGGTTAGGGAAATGAGTAATTAGTAATGAGTAATGAGCAATTACGCTGAAGCTAATGAAAAGATAAAAACTTAAAGCTTAAAGTTGTTGTAAGATGTTCCGGTGATTATAGCAGGGAAGTTGGCAGAAAGCGAAAGTAACCCTCTCCTTGGGGAGAGGGGCAGGGGTGTGGGGAAACATTGGATTACGCTGTAACTAATGAAAAGATAAAAACTTAAAACTTAAAGATATGGTAGGTAGTTCCTGTGATTATAATTTGGGGTTTCAGGTGTGCGGGGTTATGCGAACCCCCGCCCGCCACTAAAGGGGCGGGGGACCGTCTAAAGGAACATAGAAGGGCGGTGGTGGGGTGAGCAATTACGCTGACACTAATGAAAAGATAAAAACTTAAAGCTTAAAGTTGTGGTAAGATGTTCCGGTGATTATAGCAGGGAAGTTGGCAGAAAGCGAAAGTAACCCTCTCCTTGGGGAGAGGGGCAGGGGTGTGGGGAAAAGTACGATAAGAATAAATGTCAAAGAACAAAGAATAAAGAACAAATATGGTAAGATGTTCCTGTGATTATATAATTGGTAATTTTCGCAAAGCGAAAATTGTCCATAATTATTCATTACTCATTACTCATTATTCATTATTCATTTTACAACATGTTTTTATGATGCAAGCAAAACAACAAAACTTAAAGGCACATGGGGTTTATGTTCACGTGCCTTTTTGCAAGCAAAAATGTTTATATTGTGATTTTCCCAGTCAGGCCTGTTGCGATGATGGCTTGATGGGGCGGTATGCGGAGCAGGTTTGCAGGGAAATTCAGGAGCGTGGGGAAACTGCGATAGGGCAGGCCACCATTTATTTTGGCGGTGGCACTCCCAGTTTGCTGCCTTTGCGTGCAGTACGGAAAATTGTTGCCGCATTGAAGGACTACGGCCTGTGGCATAATCCGGCGGAGGCAACTATTGAATGTAACCCCGGCACGGTGGATGACGAAAAATTGCAGTGCTATCGGGAACTGGGCTTTGACCGCATCAGTTTTGGGGTGCAAAGTTTTTCTGATGGGGAATTGCGGGCCATAGGCAGAATTCACAATGCGGATGAAACCCTTGCGGCTGTCCAAATGGCGAAGGATGCGGGCTTTCAGCGTATCAATGCTGACTTAATGTATGGCATACCCTTGCAAACATTGGAGAGTTTGAAGCAGAGCATAAATCAACTTGCGGCGTTGGATTTGGAGCATATTTCTGTTTATGGTTTGATTTTGGAAGAGGGTACGCCGCTTGCCAAATTAGTGGAGCAGGGCAAGTTACAGGTGGCGGATGAGGACTTGCAGGGGCGGATGTATGATTTGGTTATGCAGTATCTGCCGGAAAAGGGTTACAAGCGTTATGAGATTTCCAATTTTGCCAAAGCGGGTGGCTGTTCCAAGCATAATTTAGTATATTGGAATTATTTGCCCTATTTAGGTTTTGGCTGTGCCGCTACGGGCTTTGACGGTTACAGACGGCGTACAGGGGAAAGTGATTTACAAAAATATTTGCAAGACCCGTTGCAATGCAGTTATGAGAATTTGACGGAGCAAAATATTTACAGTGAGTTTATGTTTATGAATTTGCGGAAAACAGAGGGTGTGGAACTGAAAAAATTTGCTGAACGCTATGGGGCGGATATAGTTTCCCGAACCCTTGCGGTCATGCAACCGTTTATAGATAAAGGCCTTGCACAATATAACTCTCAAACAACAAATCTGCGTCTGACAGAACGGGGAATGGCAGTGAGCAATGTGGTGTTTAGGGAGATGGTGTAGGTTTTAGGATAAAGGAATTAGGAATCAGGATTTAGGGGAAGGATAAGGCGGAATGCGTAATTCGCAATGCGTAATTTAATTAGGTCCTGTCAAGAATTATGTGTAAACGTTTTCTTCAAGATTTAGTCCGACACCATATACCTCATCAAAAATCTGATTTATTTCTATACTCGTTTCTTCAAATGGAAGGGCGGACTTAAAATATTGTCCTTCATTATAGTT
>JAZLLX010000034.1:0-14148 GCA_045598345.1 Acidaminococcaceae bacterium
TGGCGGTTTTGTATCATGCTCCTTCAAATACCCCCCGCACCAACTGGGCGATATTCTTGCTGTGGTCGCTGACACGCTTCATATTTATCAAAAGTTCCATCAGCATTGCCCCGTTCCCCGGGTCACAAAGTTTGTCATTCAAACGGCTGATGTGATTCTCACGAATAATCTTTTGATATTCCTTAACATCCTGTGCCTTCTGCACCGCCTGTGTCGCCAACTTGGCATCACTGTTAGCCAGCGCCCGCAAAGCCAAACTGTTGGTTTCCACCACCATCTTCGCCAAAAGCCGCAACTCTTTCTTTGCCTCCTCGCTGAAAATTACCGGCTCTTCCACAATCTGCACACTGCGTTTGGCAAGGGTCTTGGCGTGGTCACCAATCCGCTCCAAATCATTCACCGCGTGGAGCAAATCCGTATGTTTCTCCGCCAAATCCTCACTCAGTTCCGTGTAGGCAATTTTGGTAATATATTGGGTGATGTCCATTTCCAATTTATCAATAATGGGCTCGTGCGCCAACACATATTTAACTTTCTTTTTATTAAAATGGTTGAGGGAATCCAAAGCAAAAACCACATTCTTCCGGCAGATATACCCCATACGCAAGACCTCTTTGCCCGCCAAACCCATGGCAACACCGGGAGTATGAAGCATCTTCTCGTCCAGATACACCGGTTTCATTGGTACAATATCTCCACCCTTTTCCGGCAAAATTTTTTCTACTATTTCCAAAAAAAATCCTGTAATTGGCATAAAAAGGCAAGTGATAAAAATATTAAAAATAGTATGGGCATTTGCTATTTGCCTAGCAATACTGTGACCCGGCGTCAACCATTCCACAAAACTTTGAAACTGAGGTAGGAAAAACATCGCCAATATAGCACCAATTGCATTAAATAAAATATTGGCAACAGCCACTCGCTGGGCGGTTATAGTACCAGTAAATGATGCTAAGAGTGGTGGTGATCCTGAACCGATATTAGCACCCAATATAATCGGTAAAGCCGCTCCCAAAGGAATCAGACCTTGCAATGACAAGGCAATGACTACACCAATGGAAGCAGAACTGGACTGCATTATCACAGTCCCAAAAATTCCCAACATCAAACCATAAACTGGATGTTCACTCATTTTGACGACAAAAGGTGCAAACCACGGTTCCTGAGCCAACGGACGCATTGATGCCCCCATCATTTCCATACCCGTCATTAAAACACCAAATCCCAGTATTACCATACCAAGTGAATGGGTTTTACTTCGTTTGGCAAACATCTGCAACAAATAGCCAGAAAACACTATTGCCATGATATAATCTGTCAACTTGAAAGCAACCAACTGTGCAGTCATAGTCGTACCGATACCAGCACCCATAGCCACACCAAAGGCCTGTTTCAGTGTCAATATTCCCGCATTCACAAGTCCAATAGACATTACAATAGTAGCACCTGATGCCTGAAGCACTGCAGTTACTACAAAACCAAGGATAACTCCCATGGCAAGCACTCCCGTGAGTTTTTCCAGAATCTTTTGCAACTTCGCTCCTGCGACACGCTGAAGGTTTTCGCCCATCAGCTGCATGCCGTACATAAAGAGTGCCACACCGCCCAAAAGACCCAACACACGAATAAGCATTCTTTCCTCCTTTTTTTTAATTAACAATTAACTATATAATTATAATCGGAAATTTTTGCCGCAGGCAAAAATTATCCTTAATTACTCATTACTAATTACTAATTGCTAATTGATCAAAACGCTCCCAATGTTTTCCACAAAAAAATCCAGCAGAAGAGTGTGAAGCAACTCAATGCTGTGGAATAGACCACACTGTTGCCCGCCAAAACATCGTCCCCGCCCATCATTTGTGCCATAGCATAGGAGATTACCGCCGTAGGCGCGCCGAACATCACCAGCATGGAGGCAAACTCAATGCCCCGGAAACCGAACCAATAGGACACGGGCAACATAATGGCCGGAATCACCACAAGCCGCCCCAGCACGGAAATAATCACCTGCAACCAGTTAGGTTTCCCCATGCCGCTGAAGGATGCGCCAAGTACAATCAGGGCCAAAGGAGAGGTCATAAGCCCCAACTGCACTACCAGTTTATCCAAAAAAACAGGCAGCACAATGCCCACAAGACGGATTGCCGCTGCCGATAAAAATCCCATAACCATGGGGTTCAAAACCACTTCCTTAAGCAAGGACTTAATATCCAGTTTGCCCCCACGAAAATATTCAAAAGTAATAACTGCCAATACATTATACATAGGTACAATTACCGCCACCAGCATGGCAGTGACCCCTGCATTCTCAAAGCCGAACATATTAACAACCACGGGATAACCCATAATGACAAAGTTGGAACGGTACAGGTTTTGAATCATCGCCCCCCGTTCACGGGGGTTCTTCGTCACCCAGCAACTGAAGCACCAACTTATAATCCACAAACACAAAACCGCCACGATGGAATAAATCAAAAGCCGCGGCCTGTAGTCGTTGATGGTGGCATGATAGGTGGAATTGAACAACATGAAGAAAAAGAAGACCTTAAAAATCACACCGTTCAAACGCTTCAGTTCGGCCTGGTTCAGCCAGTCACGCTTTTTAATCAGCATACCGATGAGCATCAGCACACCCATGGGCAGCACTGCGTTCACCGAAAGTATGAAATTGGAATACATCACTCCGTCCATAGTTGTTATAAATTATACCACAAATTTTATATTTAATAAATAAAAAAATACCATTCCAAACCGAATGGTATTTTTTAGTTTTACTTCCTCTTTCCCAGTTGTGCCTTCAATTCAGCCAAAAGGTCCCGCAAAGCGGCAGGTACACGTTTTGCGGAGGAGTTCACAATTTGGGAAGTTTTGGATGCTTTCATATCATATTCATCATAGGAGGCGGCTATGGCATCAATTTCCTTGTGCCAGCCCTCCACATCAACTTTAAGAATCTCTTTGAGATTTTTTACTTCAACCTTGAATTTGCCCACATTGTTTTCCAATGAGATGTCCTTGACCAAAGGCAAATTACCGATGGCTGTGTCCCTGGCCTCCGCCCTGCCGTCAATACGGTCACAAATCCATTTCAGGACACGGCTGTTGTCCCCAAAGCCGGGCCACATAAATTCGCCCTTCGTATTTTTGCGGAACCAGTTCACAAAATAAATTTTGGGCAGATTCTGCGGGTTGAAGGAAGTCCGTTCCATCTCCAGCCAGTGCTGGAAATAGTCCGCCACATTATAGCCGAAGAAGGGCAGCATGGCCATGGGGTCACGGCGTACCTGTCCGATTTTGTCGGAAATAACCGCTGCGGTGATTTCCGAACCCGCCGCAGAACCCAAAAACACCCCGTGCACCCAACTCTTTGCCTCATTCACCAAAGGAATGACGGAAGACCTCCTGCCGCCGAAAATAATGGCATCCACAGGCACGCCGGTGGGCTTGCCCTTGTACATCCCTTCAAACCCTTCCTTGTCAAGCACAGGGCAATTTCCTGCTGGTGCGGTAAAACGGCTGTTCTTGTGGGCGGCAACGTAACCGATTTTTTTTACCTCATCCTTGGTCATACCCGGCTTGGGTCCCATGTACTGCCCGTTGTCCGTGCAACGGTAGCAGGGGTTGCCCTGCCAGTCAATACCCGTTTCCGGGGCATCCGTACCCATACCTTCCCACCACACATCCCCGTCTGGGGTAAGCGCCACGTTGGTGAAAATTGTGTTTTTCTGACAGGAAAGCAAAGCATTGGGATTGGACTCCCTGGAAGTTCCCGGCGCCACCCCGAAGAAACCCTTTTCCGGGTTAATGGCATAAAGCCGTCCGTCCTCACCGGGCTTCAGCCAGGCAATATCATCCCCGATGGTTTTCAGTTTCCACCCCGGCAGTTCCGGCAGCATCATGGCCAAATTGGTCTTGCCGCAAGCGGAAGGGAAGGAAGCGGTAAAATGATACTGCTTGTTCTCCGGGCTCGTCAAGGTAAGCACCAGCATATGTTCCGCCAGCCAGCCATTGTCCTTGCCCAATTTGGAAGCAATCCTGAGGGCAAAACATTTTTTGCCCAGCAACGCATTGCCGCCATAGCCGGAGCCGAATGACCAAATCTCCCTGTCCTCCGGAAACTGCACAATATATTTGTCATCAATGGACTTGGCACAGGGCCACGCCACATCTTTTTGTCCCTTTTTCAACGGTACGCCCACGGAATGGATACAGGGCACAAAATCAATCCCCGTATCCAAATGCTTCATCACTGCCGTACCCGTGCGGGTCATAATATTCATATTCACCACCACATAGGGGGAATCCGTAATCTCAATGCCGTATTGGGTTATATGATTGCCGATGGGACCCATGGCAAAAGGAATGACATACATAGTACGCCCCTTCATACAGCCCTTAAACTTTTTCAGCAATTCCTTTTTCATCTCGGAGGGCTCACGCCAATAATTTGTGGGCCCCGCATCAATCTCTTTTTCGGAACAGACAAAAGTCCTGTTCTCCACCCTTGCCACATCGGATGCGTGGGAGCGTGCCAAATAACAGCCCGGTCTTAATTTCTGATTAAGTTTTATGAACTGCCCCGTCCCCACCATTTTTTCGCACAAAGCGAAATGTTCCTTTTGTGTGCCTTTGATTACAACAACTTCCTCAGGATTGCAAATCTTCACCCATCTGTCAACCCATTCCTGAACCTTTACATTCTTAAACTGCGGTGCTTTTACCATTTTCCTTGTTTTCTGCCTCCAAATATTACTTGAAAATATATCAAAATATTATAGCACAAATGGAAAGAAAAATGTATAAAAAATTAAAGAAAAATCCCACCCCTTGCGGAATGGGATTTTTCTTGTAATTTTGATATTGTCCAACACTTTTTAACCGGAAACTTTTGCCTTAGTTTTCAACCTGGTCAATGCCTTTTGCAAAGCAATGGCAGCCCTGTCCATATCAAATTCTGCGCTCTTGGAAGCCAGACGTTCCTCCGCCCGTTTCCTTGCCGCCTCGGCCCTTGCCACATCAATGTCGTTGCCGTCCTCTGCCACAGTTGCAAGAACTGTGCATTTGGTGCCGTTCATTTCCAAAAAGCCGCCTGCCACAGAAAAATATTTTACAGTCCCGTCTTCCAGATTAATCTTCACCGGCGCAATGCTGAGGGCTGCGGTAATGGGCAAATGCTTTGCCTCAAGACCCATACTGCCGCTGGGGGCAGTGAAACCCACATAAGTTGCCTTATCCGTGCTAAAAAGCATTTTATCCGGCGTAACAATTTCAAAAGTAAAGGTAGTCATATTACTCCTTCAAGGTCTTTGCCTTTGCGATGGCGTCATCAATGGTACCAACCATATAGAATGCGCCCTCCGGCAAATCGTCATGCTTGCCTTCCAGAATCTCTTTGAACCCGCGGATGGTTTCCTTCAGAGGAACATATTGGCCGGGAGTGCCGGTGAACTGTTCCGCTACGAAGAAGGCCTGGCTCAGGAATTTCTGAATCTTGCGGGCACGGGCAACAGTGACCTTGTCCTCCTCGCTCAATTCTTCCATACCTAAAATGGCGATAATGTCCTGCAACTCTTTGTAGCGTTGCAAAATTGCCTGTACGCCACGGGCAACATTATAATGCTCCTCGCCAATTACCAACGGGTCCAAAATACGACTGGTGGAATCCAATGGGTCAACTGCCGGATAAATACCAAGTTCCGCAATCTGACGGCTCAATACAGTGGTGGCGTCCAGATGGGCAAACGTGCCAGCCGGAGCCGGGTCTGTCAAGTCGTCCGCAGGCACATAAACTGCCTGTACGGAAGTGATGGAACCTGTCTTGGTGGAAGTGATACGCTCTTGCAAAGCGCCGATGTCGTTTGCCAAAGTAGGTTGGTAACCTACGGCAGAGGGCATACGGCCCAGCAGCGCGGACACTTCGGAACCTGCCTGAATAAAACGGAAAATGTTGTCAATGAACAGAAGCACGTCCTGCCCCCCAACATCACGGAAATATTCAGCCATTGTAAGACCGGTAAGGCCTACACGCATACGGGCTCCGGGGGGCTCGTTCATCTGGCCATAGACCAATGCGGTCTTACTGATAACGCCGGATTCCTTCATTTCGCCCCAAAGGTCGTTACCCTCACGGGTACGCTCGCCTACGCCGGCGAAAACGGAATAGCCGCCGTGTGCGGTTGCAATATTATGAATCAACTCCATAATAATAACCGTCTTACCTACACCGGCACCGCCGAACAGACCAATCTTGCCGCCCATTGCGTAGGGTGCAATCAGGTCAACGACCTTAATGCCGGTTTCCAAAATCTTTGTAGAAGTTGCCTGTTGATCGAAGCTGGGTGCCGGTCTGTGAATAGGCCAGTAATCAGCCGCCTTAACAGGTGTATCATCTTTGTCCACGGTCTCGCCCAGAACATTGAAGATACGGCCCAAAACGCCGTCACCAACAGGAACAGCGATGGGGCGGCCCGTATCCACACATTCCATACCACGAACCAAACCGTCGGTGGAACTCATTGCAACGGCACGGGCAACATCCTTGCCAATGTGCTGCATAACCTCACAAGTAAGATGGATTTTGGTCTTTCCATCCGGAGTGGTTCCATCAATTTTGATTGCGTTCAAAATGGCGGGAAGGGACTTCGGAGCAAATTTGATATCGATGACAGGGCCAACTACTTGTACAATTTTACCTGTATTCAAGTTATTTGCCTCCCTATTAGTTTTGTGACTGTGCCAGGGCTTCCACGCCGCCGACAATTTCGTTCAACTCACGGGTAATGCCTGCCTGGCGGGCCTTGTTGTAGCTCAATTCCAGGTTGGCAACCAGAGCGGCCGCATTATCGGTTGCAGAAGTCATAGCCGTCATACGAGAACCTAACTCACTGGCAGCAGATTGTACCAGTGCTGCAAAAATTACTGTTTCAAGATATTTAGGTGCCAGGGCACTTAAAATCTCATCCTCACTGGGCTCAAACATGAAGCTTGCGTTCGCCTGTTCTCCCGCCTTCTCGTCTTTGGCAGGAGGTTCCACAGGGAGAATCTTCTCCACAGTGGGAATTTGGCTCAGCGCGGTTTTGAAGATTGTATAAACAATACGCAACTCATCAAACTCACCATCTGCAAATCGCTTTGCCGCGTCCTTAGCGATATCCGCCGCATTGGTGTATTGCGGCCTGTCGCTAAAGCCCATATGGGAGTTCAGCACAGTGTAACCGCGGTGCAGGAAATAATCCCTTGCCTTGCGGCCACTGGTGATTACAACGACCTCCTTGTCGCAGGCGGCAATTTGAGCCGCCGCCATCTTGAGGACGTTGGAGCTGTAGGCGCCTGCCAGTCCCTTGTCGGAACACATGACCAGGTACGCCACACGCTTAATCTCTGCGCGCTGTTGCAAAAGCGGATGTTTCTTAATGTCCAAGCCGGCAAGAATACCTTCATCTGCCACAACATGACTCAGCACCTCTTTGATTTTGATGGCATAAGGACGGCTTGCTGCCGCTCTCTCCTGCGCACGGCGCAGACGGGCGGCGGCCACCATCTTCATGGCCTTCGTAATCTTACCGATATTGCTGATTGATTTCATGTGGCGACGAATCTCGCGTGCATTAGCCATTAATCAATCACCTCGCCCCTACGAAACTTCCCTTAAACTCAGCGATTGCCTGCTTCAAAACTGCCTCGTTGTTGTCGGAGAGTTTCTTGGTGGCCACGATATCCGCACCAACTTCGGGATGGTTGGTATCCATGAACTCCAAAAATTCCTTTTCACAACGGGTGACATCTTTTACAGCCACATCGTCCAAATAACCTCTGGTGCCCAGATAAATTGCCATAACCTGCTTTTCAACAGGCAAGGGCGCATACTGGCCTTGCTTCAAAAGTTCGGTCAGACGCTGGCCACGGTCAAGTTGCGCCTTGGTGGCCTTATCCAAGTCAGAAGCGAATTGGGCGAATGCCGCCAATTCACGGAATTGTGCCAAATCCAGACGGAGGGTGCCGGCAACCTGTTTCATTGCCTTGATTTGTGCCGCACCGCCTACACGGGATACGGACAAACCGGAGTTGATCGCAGGACGGATACCTGCATAGAACAACTCGCTCTCCAGGAAAATCTGGCCGTCAGTGATGGAAATTACGTTGGTCGGAATAAATCCGCCCACGTCACCCGCCAAGGTTTCAATGATGGGCAGGGCGGTTACAGAACCACCGTGCAAACCGTTCAAAGCGTTCAACTTGGCAGCCCGTTCCAACAGACGGGAATGTAAATAGAATACATCACCGGGATATGCTTCACGTCCGGGAGGACGGCGGAGCAGCAGGGACATTGCACGGTATGCCACAGCGTGTTTGGACAAATCGTCATAAACGCAAAGCACATCCTTGCCCTGATCCATAAAGTATTCTGCCATGGTTACACCGGCATAAGGAGCCAAATATTGCAACGGTGCAGAATCTGCAGCGGTTGCGGCTACGATAATGGTGTATTCCATTGCACCGTGCTGTTCCAAAGTACGCACAATGCGGGCAATATTAGAGGCCTTCTGACCGATTGCAACATAAATGCAAATCATGTTCTGGCCCTTTTGATTGATAATGGTATCGATCGCAACTGCGGTCTTACCAGTACCACGGTCTCCGATAATCAATTCACGCTGACCACGTCCGATAGGCACCAACGCATCAATACACTTGATGCCGGTCTGTACCGGGGTATCAACGGGCTGACGGTCTGCAATACCATGTGCCGGACTTTCAACCGGGCGGTATTCCGCAGCCGCAATTTCGCCTTTACCGTCAATGGGGTCACCGATTGCGCTGACTACACGGCCCAGCAGTGCGTCACCGACGGGGACTTCCATGATGCGGCCTGTACGGCGGACCTGGTCACCCTCTTTAATCAGGGTGTCGCCGCCCATAAGTACAATACCCACGCTGTCAGCGTTCAGGTTCTGTACCATGCCGGACACGCCGTGGGGCAACTGCACAAGTTCGCCCGCCATGGCGTTTTGCAACCCCATAACAGTGGCGATACCGTCACCCACCTTGTTAACGAAACCAACCTCGGCAACATCAATGTCCGCCTTGAATTTGCCAATGCTTTCGGCCAAGCTCTCGGAACTCTCTGCCATAGCATTTTGCATCTTCTGCAGTTGGGCGGCAACAGTGTTGTCATAAACCTTGTCGCCGACCTGAATCATGACGCCGCCCAAAACCGCTGCATCCACATCGGTCACGACATCAAGTTCTTTGCCAACCTTTTGGGACAAATCATCAACAATTGCCTTAAGTTCAGCAGCAGTCAATTCCTTAGCCGTGGTAATTTTGACTTTCAACAATTCTTGCTCAGCGGCAATATTGTCAGTTTTCTTCGCCATTACAAACACCTCCGGCTATTATTTGAGAACGGAATCAACAATCTCAGCGGCCATCTTCTTGTCAGCGGCGGTGCTGAGTTTCTTTTCAATAATCTTGCCTGCGGCAACCATACTGAGTTCAATAACTTGGGCACGGACTTCTTCCAATGCCTTTCTCTTCTCAGCGGCTGCCTCTTCACGGCCCTGTGCGAGCAACGCATCCTTGGCCGCATTGGCGTCAGCCATAATCTTTTCAGCAGCGGTCTGGGCATTCACACGGGCTGCCTCAACGATTGCTGCCGCTTCCTGTCTTGCCTGGTTCAGCGCTGCAACTGCCTCCTGCTTTGCCTGTTCGGCTTCGGCACGGGCAGATTCAGCACCGCTCAAATCGTTGGCAATCTTGGTTTTGCGGTCCTCCATCATTTTCATGAGGGGCTTGTACGCAAACTTTGCCAAAACCCAAACTAAGAACAAGAAGTTAACGATTTGTGCGACAAATGTCATATTAAAATCTACCATTTAGTCCACTCCTTCTTTCACGATTTGGGTTACGATTATTTTACCCAAGGATTTGCGAATACGAATACTACTGCGATAACGTAGCAGAGAATAGGCATGGATTCTACCAGACCTACGGATACCAACATGTTGGTAAAGAGCTTGTCAGCCATCTCCGGTTGACGAGCCATGGATGCAATAGCGTTACCGGTCAAAAAGCCGTTGCCCAGTGCTGCACCCAGTGCTGCTGCTGCACAAATGATAGCAGCTGCGATTGCGCAAGATTGCAAAACTAAAGTTTGATCCATAATTTTAATCCTCTTTTCAAAAAACTAAATTTGCCACGCCATCAATGATGAGCAAAAACGGTGGCATAACTGGTCAATGTCAGCATCGTGAAAATGAAGGCCTGCAAGAAGCCGATGAACAAACTGAACATTACCCAGAATTCAGGAACAATCCAGGGGCTCAGTTGATACAACACGCCCAACAGGATTTCGCCTGCCATGATGTTACCGAAAAGACGAAGCGCCATGGTAAGCGGTTTCGTAATTTCATCCAACAAATGCAAAGGCAGGAACGCCGGGCTCGGACTGATAAAATGTTTGAAGTGGCCAAGACCCTTCTGTGCCACACCCACAACATACACACCCAAAGCAACTGTAATGGACAGTGCAAAACAGGTGTTGATATCATTGGTGGGAGAAGTCCATTCAAAATGGATGGGCATGAACACTTGCGGAGACAGACCCAATTCGTTTCCAATCAGGATGAACATAAACAAAGTAATGATAAAGGGAGCCATTTTCTTGGCGCCTTTCTCACCCAACTGGTCCTTCATCAGGTTGCTCAGGAATTCCATAAAGAACTCCATAACATTTTGAATACCGGATGGAATCATCTGGATATTCTTAGCCGCGAGCATGAAGAGCACAAATACAATCGCCATACTGGCCCAAGTCATATACATGGTCTGCATGTTAATGACAATGCCGTCGGCAACTTGTGTCGCTGCATAGTGAATAATTTCACCGGAGTGTCCCATATTACTCTCCTTTCTTCACCCCATCATTACGACGGGTGAGCATTATTAGAACCGTGATAAAAATTATATGTATAAGCAGAAAGCCCATAATCAGACCACCTGACAGGTCTTTCATCCTTATCACCAAAAATATAAAAGCCGTAGCGCTTGCCAGCCGCAAAAGAGTGAACAACTTGAACCGCAAAAGTCCCTTTTGGGGACTTACGTAATACGGTTGGGATGCCCTGATGCCGGTCAGCATAACCCATTCATCCACCAGCCCAGCCAAAATCCCGATCAAAAGGCCTTGCGCCCAAACCGGGCTGCCAAAAATTTTCGTCAGGACGGGAAAAGGCAAAGCCAACATTGCCACCCTGCCCAAAAGCTTTCCCCGCTGCCGGGCCATAACCTCCATCACAGCGGACTTATTTTGCATGTTTTCCTCCCCCGAAACGGGTCAGCCGGAGAAAAGTGAACAAAGTAACCACAAAAGCAAGCACCAGACAAATATTGCGGTACAGGTTGCCGCCGCAGGCATAATACAAATCCAGCCACTGCCCCGCCTTAAAAGCAATAACAAAATCCATGACAATGACTATGGGCAAACCATAAACCATCATCAGCGCCATCTGTCTTTTAGATTTCTGCTCCGCATCATCTTTCTTCATTTGTAATATTTTACCCTATTTTCAAAAATATGTCCAGTAATATTATAATGAAATTAGGGATTAGGATTCAGGGGGCAGGATATAATGCGTAATTCGTAATTCGCAATGCGTAATTATGGTAAGATGTTCCAGTGATTATATTTTGGGTTTCGAATGTGCGGGGTTTTGCGAACCCTCGTCCGCCCCTAAAGGGGTAGACAGTCCAGTGGACTGTCGCCGAGAAATTCGGGTTTGTCCAGCGAGGTAAAAGACCGCCTACGGGAGCGTGTTGGCGGTGGTGGGGTGAGCAATTAGGTAGATACTTTTTAGTTAGAAGTTGTAAGTTAGAAGTTAGAAATTAATGGTAATACGTTCCTTTGATTAGATTTTGGGAAGTCAGATGTATGCCAACTTTTTCCCGCCCAGGCGTGGGCGGGGTGGATTGCCCATAGGAACATAGAAGGGCAAGACGGGGTGGGTCGCTCTCCCCGACTGAAGAACTAAACTTAACACAATACTAACTCTTGCTATAATCCCAGGAACTTTTTACCTCTAATTTATAACTTCTAATTTATAACTTCTAACTACAATAGCCCCCGCCCTTGCGGGGGCTGTCGCTTTTAGGAACGTGATTGCGACTGGGGGTGCGGATTACGCAGAAAACTTGTCACTGCCTACCGACATTGTGCAAAGCCACGCTTTGCCAGGGTGCGGAACCTTGCCTGAAGCAAGAACCCGTCCCCCTACAAACTCTGCCAACCTTCCCTGCTCTAATCACAGGAACATCTTACCAAACTTTAAGTTTTAAGTTTTTATCTTTTCATTAGCATCATTAGCATCAGCGTAATCGCTCACCCCGCCGGTCCACGTTCCAGTATCGGCCCTCCCCTCCCAAAAGGAAGGGGTAATTCCATCTAATCACCAGACCATCCTACCATAATTACGCATTGCGAATTACGCATTCCGCATTATTTTTACGCCCTTACCCCTTGGCCCTTAGCCCTAAAATCTTCTCCACAATCCTCTTTGCCGCCAGCCCGTCCCCATAAGGATTGACCGCCTCCGCCATCTTTTGATAAGCCGCCTTGTCATCCAGCAAATTATTCATTTCCCCCAAGACCGTAGCAAAATCAGTGCCGACCAGTTTCACCGTGCCTGCCGCCACCGCCTCCGGCCGCTCCGTAGTATCCCGCACCACCAACACCGGCTTGCCCAAACTGGGCGCCTCCTCCTGAATCCCGCCGCTGTCGGTCAAGATTAAATAGGCATGATTCATCAAATTGGCAAAAGGTTCATAGTCCAGCGGCTCGGTCAAAAGCACCCTGTCCGTCCCCGCCAGTTCCTCCTCCACCACCTTGCGGACAGCAGGATTTTTGTGGACGGGGAAAACCACCTGAACATCCTCGTGGGTACGCAACACCTCTTTCAAAGCACGATAAACCTGACGCAAGGGCTCGCCCAAATTTTCCCGCCTGTGGGTAGTCATCAAAATCAAACGCCTGCCGCTCTGCAAAACCCTTTGCAAATCCTTATCCTGAAAAACAAAACCCTTTTGTACCGTCATCTGCAAAGCATCTATAACCGTATTCCCCGTTACCAAAATACTTTCCGGATTAACATTTTCTTTCAGCAAATTTTCCCGTGCCAAAGCAGTGGGGGCAAAATGCCAGTCGCAAAGCGCCCCCGTCAGCCGCCTGTTCATCTCTTCGGGATAAGGGCTGTACTTGTTGTTGGTACGCAACCCCGCCTCCACATGCCCAACAGGAATCTGCATATAGTAAGCCGCCAAAGCCGCCGCAAAAGTAGTGGTTGTGTCGCCATGCACCAACACCAAATCCGGCCTTGCCTCCTGCAGCGCCGCCTGCAAACCCGTCAGCACCCTTGCCGTAATATCGTAAAGGGTCTGCCCCGCCTTCATAATATTCAAATCATAATCCGGCACCACCTGGAAAAGTTTCAGCACTTGGTCAAGCATTTCCCGATGCTGTGCGGTAACACACACAAGGGGCTGCAAATCCTTATGCTTCGCAATCTCCTTCACCACCGGACACATCTTAATCGCCTCCGGCCTAGTACCAAAAATCAACATAACCTTTTTCATCTTCACCACCAAAATAACATTAAGTTTTTTTCTGCAAGATTATTATAGCACAAATCTAATGAATAATTAATAAAGAATAATGAATAATTGTGGTAAAAAGTTCCTATGATTAAAAATAGAAAAAGTCCGCATAATGCGAACCCTCGTCCGCCCATAAAGGGCGGGGGACCGTCTAAAGGAACATAGAAGGACGGTGGTGGGGTGAGCAATTAGGCAGATACTTTTTAGTTAGAAGTTAAAAATTAATGGTAATATGTTCCTGTTATTATATAACAAATTACAGGAACACGAGTAGCCCCCGCCCTTGCGGGGGCTGTCGCCGATAAGTTTATTCGGTGGGCGACTGGGGGTGCGGATTACGCAGAAAACTCGTCAGCTTAATGCTGACTCTCGTGCCCCCTTAGAGGGGGCTGGCAGTTGCGTAGCAACTGACTGAGGGTGGCGATTAAAGCGGTACTTTCGCTATGCAGTCGCCACCCCACCACCGACCTTAAAAACTGTGTCGGTCCCCCGCCCCTC
>JAZLLX010000035.1:0-12098 GCA_045598345.1 Acidaminococcaceae bacterium
GCAGGCATGTGTTTTTCAATCTTTTTCGCAAATTCCATAAATTTGGGTACTCAGGACGTTCTCATTTTGTGCCACTACAAGGTATAGTAAAAATAATATGGTTTTTAGTTTTTTACCCACTTAAACTGATGAAGACCCTTACTAATTGCTAATTTCACATTTCTAATTGCAATCGAACTTTTCCCCACACCCCTGCCCCTCTCCCCAAGGAGAGGGTAACTTTCGCTTTATGCCAACTTCCCTAATTTTAATAACAGGAACATCTTACCATAATTATTCATTACTAATTACTCATTACTCATTATTTATACGCCCTATTATCCGGGCACTCCGTCAGCACAAAATCAAAGAAAGCATCCCTAATCTTATCCACAACAGGATTAATTTTTCCATCATTCACCAAACTGCGGTCAATCTTTGTCACCGGCACAAACTCACAACGGGGGCCGCAGAGGAACGCCCCGTCAGATTCCAAAGCAAATTCTTTGGTGAACGGTCTTTCCATAATCTGCAAATCCAAGCCGCCGGACAGCCGTTCCTTTAACAGACGTTTGGTAATATTCCTGTGAATATATTTTCCGTCAGGATGTGTCCAAAGAATACCATCCTTATATACAAAGAAACTGGACTCCGTTGCTTCCGTAATTTTCCCGTCCCGCACAAAGAGCGCATCATAAACCCTGCCCACAATGGCTTTTTCCTTCGCCATTACTTCCGGCATCCTGTTCAAAGTATTGATATCGCAACTTGCCCAGCGTTCATCCTCCACTGTAATTACATTCACACCATTGGCAACCTTTTCCCTTGCGGCCTTCCTGTCCACAGGCAGGGCAAACATAATCAGTTCGGGAATGGACTGGGTGGGGAATCCCAAACCGTAGGGTGCGCTGCCACGGGAAATTTGGGTGTAAATTTCACAACTGGTCAACCCCGTTGCCTCCAGCAAGGCCTCGTGAAACTCAATCAGTTCACCCACCGTATAAATTCCGGGAATCTTGGTTTTGATAGTGTAGTCAAAAAGATTTTCCATGTGGGGCACCAAAGCAAAGCAACGCCCGTTATACACGGGTACAATTTCAAACACCCCGTCACCCAAAATATGCCCCCTGTCCAAATAATCTAATCTGGCCCCCTCTAAAGGCATAATCTCACCGTTGATTAAAATTAAATTCTGTTCCATACTTCCCTCCAAAATATATAGTTAAAAATATTTACAAATCCCTCTTGTAAAGATATACTATATTCTATAACAAATATGAAAATAATACAATATATTTGGTGTAGTATATTCAAAAATATTTTGGAGGTTGAAAAATGCACTTGCCCGCCATCATCAGTGACTTGGCAATGATTCTACTTGTTGCAGGAATCACTACCATTCTTTTCAAAAAAATAAATCAGCCCTTGGTGCTGGGCTATATTATTGCGGGATTCATTACGGGACCTAATTTTCAGTACTTCCCCACAGTAGCGGACTCCGTGAATATTTCCACCTGGTCGGAAATAGGTGTAATCTTTTTGCTCTTTGCTTTAGGTCTGGAATTCAGTTTTTACAAATTAAAATCCGTTGGCAGTACTGCTTTCATCGGTACCACCTGTGAAATTTTAGGTATGCTTTTCATGGGCTATGTGGCAGGCAAACTGCTTGGCTGGAGCGATATGGACTCCGTATTTCTTGGCGGTATGTTAAGTATGAGTTCCACCACCATTATCATTAAGGCCTTTGACGATTTGGGGATGCGTGGCAAAAGTTTTACGGAAATTGTTTTCGGTATGCTCATCGTGGAAGACATTGCTGGCATCGTTATGATGGTGATGCTTTCCACCATTGCGGCCGCCGCCAGCGGCATTTCCCCTGTGGAACTGGCAATGAGCATTGGACGCCTGGTTTTCTTTTTAGTTCTCTGGTTCGTTTGCGGTATGTACCTTATTCCCACCTTTTTTAAGAAGACCAAAGAACTGATGAATGAGGAAACTTTAATTGTTGTTTGTATCGGTCTGTGCCTTGGTATGGTGGTGCTGGCAACCCAAATGGGATTTTCCTCCGCCTTAGGCGCCTTCATTATGGGTTCACTGATTGCGGAAGCCCCCAATCTTCATGTGATTGAACACCTTGTTAAACCAGTAAAAGATTTGTTCGGTGCGGTGTTCTTCGTTTCTGTGGGTATGCTGGTGAATCCCGATTTGCTCCTGCAATACTGGGTTCCCGTTGTGGTTATTATTATTGTGACTATCATCGGCAAACTGATTTTTTCCACCGCCGGCGTACTCTTGGGCGGACAGAGTTTGCAAAACTCCGTCCACGCCGGTTTCAGTTTGGCGCAAATCGGTGAATTTTCCTTTATTATTGCAGGGCTTGGCACAAGTTTGGGTGTGACCGGCGATTTTCTCTATCCCATTGTGGTGGCGGTTTCAGTGTCCACCACCTTCACCACACCCTATTTCATCAACAGTGCGGAATGGGGATATGGTCTGCTCCGCAAAATTCTTCCCAACAAACTCATTGATTATTTGGACAGGACTAGCGAAAATGACCGTGTAAAACACAACTGTTCCGACTGGCAGAGTTATTTGACCAATTTCCTGACCCGCATGCTCATCTGCTGCACCCTTTTGACCAGCATCCAATTATTTGCCCATTTCTATTTGACTGACTGGCTGGAAACCTTTATCAAGCCGCCCTATCATCTCTATGCCACTGCCATACTGACTTTGGTTTTGATGTCCCCCATTCTCAGAATTTTAACTTTCAACACAGAAAGAAATAACCTTTTTACCGTGCTGTGGTTAAAACATAAATTCAACCAAATCCCTCTGATGTTTTTAGTATTGTTGAAAATTGCCATTGCCTTTGTTTTCGTCATTTTCACTCTTTTGAAAGTCGGCGGACTGGAAAATTATGTGGCCGCTCCGGTTGCTCTTGTCATCATATATTTCATTTCCAAGTCATCCTGGCTTATGAGCCAATATCTGAATATTGAATCCCGTTTTCTGGTGAACCTGAATGAAAAACATCTTGAGGAATACCGCAGAAACAACGGCATTTCCACAGGTTCATATTTTGGCAATGAATTAAAATTAGGTTACTATCGCCTTACCGAAAAATCCAATCTTGCTAACAAAACCTTGATGCAGTCCAATTTCCGAACCTCCTACGGTTGCAATATTTTGCAAGTCAGCAATGCGGAAAAAACAATAAATTCCCCGGAGGCAAATTACCTTCTGCAAAGCAATGATACCCTCCTTTTAGTCGGCACTAATGAACAATTCAGAATTTTGAAAATTGCCATTCAAAACAATCAGGTTGGTCTGGCAGAAAAAGAAAAAACCGTCACCTTGGCAGAGTTCACCAAACTGACGGACAATGTGCCGGAAGAAGACCGGCTCTTCCCCTACAGCATTTTGGTTGATGAAAATACGGGGCTGATTGGCAAAACCATGCGGAGCCAGCATTTCCGCAACAACCTGAAAGGAACTGTTATCGGCGTCATCCGTGGCAGTTACACCATTGTGAACATCAACCCGGATTTGGAATTTCAAAAGAACGATTTGATATGGCTCATGGGCAAAAAGGATATGATTAGGGCCTTAGTGAAACAGGAGCTGCTGTAAAGCATAAAAAAACCCGGCAACTGCCGAGGTTTTTTTATGCTTTATTTCGGAAATCTGTCCGTTGTTGCCACGCTGTCTTTCAGTACCACATCGTGGGCCCCGCCCTCCACAATACTTGTTGCGGAAACCAATGTGAGTTTTGCTTTCTGCTGCAACTCTGGGATAGTTAGGGCGCCGCAGTTGCACATGGTACTGCGAATCTTGCTCAAAGTCATATTCACATTGTCCTTCAAACTGCCTGCATAAGGAACATAGGAATCAACACCTTCTTCAAAGCTGAGTTTTTGCGCTCCGCCCAAATCGTAGCGTTGCCAGTTTCTTGCCCTGGCACTGCCCTCGCCCCAATACTCTTTCATATAAGTACCGTTGATAATAACCTTATTGGTCGGGCTTTCATCAAAACGGGCAAAGTAACGGCCAAGCATCAGGAAATCCGCCCCCATTGCCAAGGCCAAAGTCATGTGATAATCATACACAATGCCCCCGTCACTGCAAATAGGCACATAAATACCTGTTTCTTTGTAATATTCGTCCCGTGCCCTTGCCACATCAATTACCGCAGTGGCCTGGCCACGCCCAATGCCCTTTTGCTCCCGGGTGATACAAATGGATCCGCCGCCAATACCAATCTTTATGAAATCCGCGCCTGCTTCCGCCAGGAAACGGAACCCTTCGCTGTCAACCACATTGCCCGCACCAACCTTGACACTGTCACCATATTTCTCACGAATCCATTTCAAGGTCTGTGCCTGCCAGGCGCTGTAACCCTCACTGCTGTCAATACAAAGCACATCCACACCTGCCTCAATCAACGCCGGAACACGCTCCGCATAGTCACGGGTATTGATGCCCGCTCCGACCAAATGACGCTTCTTGGCATCCAAAAGTTCCAAAGGATATTCCTTGTGAGTTGCGTAATCCTTACGGAATACGAAATACAACAATCTGCCGTCATCGTCCAATACGGGCAAAGTATTTAACTTCTTTTCAAAAAGCATATCATTGGCCTGTTGCAGGGTAATATCCTTGTTGGCATAAATCAGTTTGGCAACAGGGGTCATAAACTCCTTAACTTTCAAATCACGGCTCATGCGGCTGGGACGGTAATCCCGGCTGGTGACCAGACCGACCAATTTGCTGTGGGCGGTGCCGTCCACCGTAACAGCGGTGGTGCTGTGGCCTGTTCTCTCCTTCAAGTCCAACAAATCACCCAAAGTTGCATCCGGGCTGATATTGGAATCGGAAGGTACAAAACCCGCCCTATGGGCCTTGACCCTTGCCACCATAGCCGCCTCATCTTCAACGGACTGGCTGCCATAGATAAAGGAAATGCCGCCCTCCTTGCTGAGCGCCACCGCCAATTTTTCGCCACTGACGGACTGCATAATGGCGGACACCATAGGAATGTTCAGCATAATGGGGCATTTCTCACCCTTTTTGAATTTCACCAAAGGTGTTGTCAAAGACACATTGTTGGGAATACATTGTTCACTGCTGTAGCCGGGCACCAAAAGATACTCATTAAAAGTACGGGCCGGTTCGTCATAATAAAAAGCCATTCTTTCAATCTCCCTTAAAACGAAAATTATCTGTATATTTTACTCTTTTAAAGCACGCCATGCAATATCTTTTCTAAAATATTTTTTCTCAAAGTCAATATGGGCAACCGCCTCATAGGCAAAATCCTTTGCTTCACGAATAGTTTTTCCCATAGCCGTAACGCCTAAAACCCTGCCCCCGTTGGTAACAATATCTTCTCCAACCTGCTTGGTGCCGGCGTGGAAAACTTCGGCGGACAATACTTGTTTTGCATCCGTCAGCCCTTTAATTTTCTTGCCTTTTTCAAAAGCATCAGGATAACCGCCGGATGCCATAACAACGCAAACCGCCGCCCCCTCATGCCATTTCACCATTTCCGGCTGCAAATTTCCTTCGGCACAGGCAAGCATAATTTCTGCCAAATTGCCATCCAATAATGGTAAAACTGCCTGGGTTTCCGGGTCACCAAAGCGGCAGTTAAACTCCACCACCTTCGGCTCCCCGTTGGCAATCATCAGACCGGCGTACAGGCAACCTGCATAGGGCATACCCTCATTTTGCATAGCGGCAATGGTTGGCTGCAAAATCTTTTCAACTGCCTTCCGCCTTATTTCTTCCGTTACCACAGGTGCCGGCGCATAAGCCCCCATACCGCCTGTGTTCGGGCCTCTGTCATTATCATAAATCCGCTTGTGGTCTTGGGCGGCAATCATGGGTACAACGGTCTTGCCGTCCGTGAAAGCAAGCAAACTTGCTTCCTCACCGGGCATAAATTCTTCCACAACCACCCTTGCTCCCGCCTCGCCGAACTTCTTATCCCCCATCATCATATTCACAGCGTCAAAGGCCTCATCCAAAGTCATGGCAACTACCACACCCTTACCTGCGGCCAACCCGTCCGCTTTCACAACAATCGGAGCGCCCTTCGTGCGGATGAAGGCCTTTGCCTCCGCAGAAGTGTTGCAAATTTTGAAAAAAGCAGTAGGAATATTGTATTTTGCCATCAGTTCCTTGCTGAAGGATTTGCTTCCCTCCAACTGGGCCGCCAATTTGCTGGGGCCGAACACCGCCAATTTTCTCTCCCTGAAAACATCCGCAATGCCGGCTACCAGTGGTGCCTCCGGCCCCACAACAGTTAATTCAACCTTATTCTGTTCGGCAAAATCTGCCAGCCCCTTTAGATCGCTGGTATCAAAAGGGACATTTTCACATTTAGGCACTGTACTAATGCCGGGATTGCCGGGAAGGCAATAGATATGCTCCACCGTAGTGTCCTGACTCAGTTTCCATGCCAACGCATGTTCACGCCCGCCGCTGCCGATTAACATTACTTTCATAACCCAAACTCCTCTGATGAAATTAAAAATAAAAAACGAAAAATGAAAAATTATGGAAATATGTTCCGTTGATTATATCTAAAAGTTTGCACTATACTGACTTCTTCCCGCCCAGGCGTGGGCGGGGTGGCTTGCCTAAAGGAACATAGAAAGGCAAGACGGGGTGGGTCGCCCTCTCCGACTGAAGCAATAAACTTAAACTTAACGTCAACCATTACTATAATCACAGGAACATTACACCGAAACTTATAACTTTTAACTTACAACTTATAACTACAATTGCCCCCGCCCTTGCGGGGGCTGGCGCCAATAGGAACACAGAAAGGCGACTGGGGATGCGGATTACACAGAAAACTTGTCCGCTGACAGCGAACTTATTTTCCCTCTTCTTGAAGAGGGTGGCTGCCCACAGGAACACAGAGGCAGACGGGTGTTTTTGTTTATGCGTAGCATTCATAAACCGCTACTTACTTCTCTGTCATTGGTCATCATTTCTAATTTCCATATGAACACTCCGTGTAGACCAAAACACCCACCGTTCTTCTATGTTCCTAAAAACGGTCCCCCCTCTTCAAGAAGAGGGAACACTTCCGCACTATGCTGACTATCTTGCTCTAATCACAGGAACATTTTACCACAACTTTAAGTTTTAAGTTTTTATCTTTTCATTAGCGTCAGCGTAATTGCTCACCCCACCACCGACCTTAAAAACTGTGTCGGTCCCCCGCCCCTTTATGGGCGGACGAGGGTTCGCAAAACCCCACACACTTGAAACCCAAAATATAATCACCGGAACATCTTACCATAATTACGCATTGCGAATTACGCATTACGCATTATTTTTTCAAGTATTCCGCAATCATCCCGTCATACTCATGTGTATGTTCAAATGCTTCATAAGCCAATTCCCTGCGGGTGGCATAATCCACATCGCCTTTTTCTGCCAACATTTTCATCAGACCTGCATAACGGCTGGGATAAGTGACAATGATTACATCCTTAAAGTTCTTGGCGGAAGCACGTACCATTGCCGGCCCCCCAATATCAATATTCTCAATACATTCCGCTTCAGTTACGCCGGTCTTTGCTACGGTTTCTTTGAAGGGATAAAGATTTACTACCACCAAATCAATGGGGGTAATATTGTGCTGTTTCAAAGCCGCCATATGTTCAGGATTGTCACGAACAGCCAAAATCGCACCGTGGATTTTCGGGTTCAGGGTCTTTACCCTACCGTCCATAATTTCAGGAAAACCTGTTACATCACTTACATAGGTTACAGGAATCCCTGCATCCTTAATGGCTTTCATCGTGCCACCGGTAGAAATAATCTCTACACCATTTTCATGCAAGAACTTTGCCAGTTCCACCACGCCGGTCTTGTCCGACACGGACACCAACGCACGTTTAATCTTCATATTTTTCCCCTCCCTTTAATTAATTGACAATTTATCAAAGACCAAATATAGTAAACTGTTCCTTTGATTAAAAACAAAAAGTCCGCATTCTACCAACTTTCCTACTATAATCACAGGAGCATCCTACCATATTTGTTCTTTGCTCTTTGTTCTTTGACATTTATTCCCATAATTACGCATTGCGAATTACGCATTACGCATTAATCTTAACTCTCCGTCCCACAATATCTAATCTATCCTCTGCCCAGAGTTGCAATGCCTCCGGCAAAGCAATATGCTCCTGTTCCAAAATTCTTGCGGACAAGGTATCTTCATCATCCTCAAAATAGGCAGGAACCACCTTTTGCAAAATAATGGGTCCCGTATCCGTTCCCGCATCCACAAAATGCACCGTGCAACCTGCCACCTTCGTGCCGTATTCCACCGCCTGCTTTTGTCCGTGCATGCCCGGAAAACTGGGAAGCAGTGCCGGATGAATATTGATAATCTTGTGATGCCATTTATTGATAAATTCTGCACTCAAAATCCGCATAAAACCGGCCAGCACAACCCCGTCCACATTTCCCAAAGCGGTATTAATCTGCTTCTCAAAAGCCGCCCTGTCCTGAAACTCTTTGCGGTTTACAGTAACAGTTTTAATCCCGGCTTTGGTGGCACGCTCCAAGGCAAAAGCGCCGGGAACATCTGTAATAACCACACTTATCGTCAACGGCAAAGTACCATCTGCAATCTTATCTATAATTGCCTGCAAGTTACTGCCCCTGCCGCTGACCAAAACACCGACTTTCTTAGCCACCGAAAACCCCGCCTTTCAAAACCGCCGACTTGTTGCCGGGCACAACCTTGCCCAAATCGTAATATGCCTCACCGGCACTTTGCAGATATTTTCTTACATAGGGCGCCTCATCAGCATCCGCCACAATAATCATACCGATACCCATATTGAAAGTACGATACATCTCTTCCCAACGCACATTGCCCCATTCCTTCAACTTCTTGAACACAATGGGAACTTCCCAAGCACCCACATCAATCACCGCATCGCAGTCAGGCGGCAACACTCTCGGCACATTGTCATAAAAACCCCCACCTGTAATATGCACCATTCCGTGAATATTAAACCGCCTTAACATGGGCAGAATGGTCTTGGGATAAAGCCGGGTAGGTGTTAATAATTCTTCGCCCAAACTCTTGCCGAACTCCGCAATATAGGACTTCAAATTATAACCCATCCTGTCAAAAATAATTTTCCGTACCAAAGAAAAACCATTGCTGTGCACGCCGCTGGAAGGCAGTCCAATCAGTTCATCCCCCGCCTGCACCTTGGCGCCCGTAATCAACTTGCTCCTGTCAACCACGCCCACACAGAAGCCCGCAATATCATATTCATTCTTGGCGTAGAAACCGTGCATCTCCGCCGTTTCGCCGCCGATCAAAGCACAACCGCTTTCCTTGCAGGCACGGGCAACACCGGCAACAATGTCCGCCACCTTTTGACTGTCAACCTTGTCCACCGCAATATAATCAAGAAAGAACAAGGGCTCCGCCCCCTGCACCAGAATATCGTTCACACACATAGCCACCGCATCCTGACCAATGGTATCGTGCTTGTCCATCATGAAAGCAAGTTTCAGTTTTGTCCCCACCCCGTCAGTGCCGGAAACCAAAACCGGGTCCTTAATCCTGGCAAGGTCAAGAGCGAACAGACCCCCAAAGCCGCCCAAATCACCGATAACCTCAGGACGGTAAGTGGCCTTCACACTGTCCTTCATCAGTTCCACTGCCTTATTGCCGGCATCAATATCCACGCCCGCATCCGCATAAGTCAAAATTTTCTCCTCATCCATAATCAATCCTCCAACCAAGACGGTACCGGATCCGCCGCAGCAACCTTGTCACTGCCGTCCGGGTATTTTGAATCAAAACAAGCGCAGCAGAAACCGCCTGTTTTCAACTCATTACAAGCGTCCTTCATCCCCTGAAAGGAAATATAGTCCAAAGTGTCCGCCCCAATCTCCCTGCAAATCTCCTCCACATTATATTTTGTGGAAATCAAAGTGTTCTTGTCCCTTGTATCAACCCCGTAATAACAACAGTCCATAACCGGCGGGGAAGTAATCACCATGTGAACTTCCTTAGCCCCCGCCGCCTTTAATAACCTTATCAGTTTGGCACTGGTTGTACCCCGCACAATGGAATCATCCACCACTACCAAAGATTTACCCTTCACCACGCTCCGCACCGGATTAAGTTTCAACCGCACGGAGTTCAGACGCTGTGCCTGGGTGGGCTGAATAAAAGTCCTGCCCACATAACGGTTTTTCGTCAGCCCCTCCATAAAAGGCAAACCGCTCTCAATGGCAAAACCATGTGCCGCAGGAGTGCCGGAGTCAGGCACGGCAATTACTACATCCGCCTTAAATTTTCCCTTCGTCTCCCGGGCAAGTTGCCTGCCCAAATTCATCCTTGCCTCATACACCGGCTGATGGTCAATCAAAGAATCATTCCTGGCAATATACACATATTCAAACACACAGTGGGCGCATTTCTTAGGCATAGCCCTGCACCACAACTTCTTTTGCGGCCCGTCCGCAAGATTATCAATGACCACCATTTCACCGGGCTGCACATCCGTATCCAGTTCCGCACCAATCAAATCAAAAGCGCAACTCTCGCTGGCAACACACCAGCCGCTGGCCATCTTGCCCAAACAAAGGGGACGGAAACCGTACCTGTCCCGTGCCGCAATCAATTTATTGTCCGTAATCAAAACAACTGCAAAAGCACCCTTCAACTGCATCAAGGCATCCGCAACCCTGCCCTCCAAAGTCCGCTTCTTGCTCTTGGCAATCAACTGCATAATCACCTCACAGTCAACAGTGGTGTTAAAAATTACCCCCTGCTTCTGCAACTTGTGACGCAACTCACCCGCATTGTTGATTGTACCGTTGCAGGCCAAAGCCAAATCACCATCATCATAAAAAACACGAAGGGGCTGGATATTAATTTCCTGATCCAAACCCTCGTTACTGTACAGGACATGGCCCACAGCCAAATGCCCGCTCATATTATCAAACCCCTGGTGAAAAACCTCTGACACCAGCCCCTTGCCCTTTTTGCTACGCATCTTTTTCCCGTCCGCAACACAAATACCGGCGGACTGCTGCCCCCGGTGTTGCAAACTGAAAAGACCCCAATAAGTATATTGGGCAACATTCACTTTCGGATTGAAAATACCAAAAACACCGCACTCGTCTTTCATTATTCTCCACGCACTTCCTTTAACTTGGCCGCCTTAGCAGCAACCTCTTCACGCATTTTAACCCTATCCAAAGCAAGTTTCTCAACCAGTTCCTTATGACCCGTTGCCAAAATCTGCAAAGCGAACAAAGCCGCATTCTTGGCACCGTTAATCGCCATTGTGGCTACAGGCACACCGGAAGGCATCTGTACAAAACTCAACAACGCATCCATACCTGCCAAAGGAGTGGCATTGATAGGAATACCGATTACGGGCAAAGTGGTATAAGCCGCCACCACACCGCCCAAATGGGCCGCCGCACCGGCCGCCGCAATAATAACCTCCACACCCCGTTCACGGGCGGCGGAAGCAAATTTTTGAACCAAATCAGGAGTACGGTGGGCGCTGGCAACCACAACCTCCACCTCAACCCCGAAACTCTTCAAGGTCTTTTCCGCCGGCTCTAACACAGGCCAATCGGAATTACTGCCCATAATAATAGCAACCTTCATCAAACCCTCCTCCAAGCAACCATGAACAAATACCACGGCTACCTATTTATGTAAATATTTTACTAAATTATAAAGAATAACTCAACAAGAAAACGAATATATTTTACTAATTTTCCAAAAATCTTCGTATCAGTACGAATTTCAGGGATATTTCAGGGATTAGGTATCAGGGGTTAGGGGTTAGGGGAATTAGTAATTAGTAATGAATAATTAGTAATGAATAATTAGTAATGAGTAATTATGGTAAAATGTTCCTGTGATTATATTTTGGGTTTCAGGTGTGCGTGGTTTTGCGAACCTTTTTCCGCCCCAGGCGTGGGGCGGGGGTATCCAAAAAGCAGAATTGCTTTTTGGGTGGTGGGGTCGCTCGCTTGTAGTTAGAAGTTGTAAGTTAGAAGTTATAAATTAATGGTAGATAGTTCCTGTGATTATAATATTG
>JAZLLX010000036.1:0-8282 GCA_045598345.1 Acidaminococcaceae bacterium
TCCCTAATCCCTAACCTCTAACTCCTAATCCCTATTTATAATCACAGGAACATCCTACCTTTAATTTATAACTTTTAACTTCTAACTTACAACTAAAAAAGACCCCGGCGAGGCCAGGGTCTTTTTGTTTTCCTCTTAGTGGAAGAACGGCCAAATCATCGGCAGTAATACTACAGTTACTACGAAAGCAACGAGTACCAGAGGTACGCCGGCTTTAACATAGTCGTTGAAGTGGTAACCGCCAGGGCCAACCACCAATGTGTTCGGAGGAGTACCTACAGGAGTTGCAAATGCACAGGAAGCCGCAACTGCAATTGCTGCCAATACTGCCTTCGGGTCAGCGCCTAATTTTGCTGCGATTTCAATGCCAATCGGGCAGAGCAGTGCTGCGGATGCAGTGTTGCTCATGAATTGGGTCAAACCGCAGGACAGGATGAAGAGCACGATTGTGCAAACGATCGGGGAGGGTTCGCCGCCCATTGCGCTTACAGCGTAGTTAGCGATCAATTTGCCGGCACCGGTCTTATCCAATGCTTTGGATACAGGCATCATTCCGGCGAACAAGAAAATGGTTACCCAGTCAATGGAAGCGTATGCTTGTTTTTCAGTCAGGCAGCCGGTCAGAACGCAAACGATAGCGCCCACGATAGCCGCAATTTCCAAAGTGATTCCCAACTTCTTGCCGAATGCCATAGCAACAACTGCCAACAGCAATACAGCGGCGGAAATCATTTGTTTGGTGGAAGAAGTATCAGTTGCTTCAACTTCTTGTTCAATGTCCTGGTCAGCATCCAACTCTGCTTTGGGCAGGAAATACTTGCCAACGAACATCATATAGAGCATACCGGCAACAGAAACAGGAATACCGATCAAAGCCCATTCAAAGAAACCGAAGGGTACTGATACTACCTTGCCGGACTCAATTGCCTGGTTCAAGAAACCGGTAGCAATTGTGTTAGGAGGAGTACCAACCATGGTGATGATACCACCCCAGCCACAGGCGAATGCCAAAGGCATCAACTGACGGGAAGCGGGAATCTTTGCTGCTGCACAGATACCCAATGCAACAGGCAAGCGCAGGTACCGGTGTTGGACAGCACGGAAGACAAAGCGGTGCCTACCAACATCAAACCAAACATCAAGCTGTTTTCACTCTTGCCGCAAAGTTTAACAACGGTGTTACCGATGTTTTGGGCAAGGCCGGTGTAGAACATAGCTGCACCTACGATGAACATACCTGCAAACAGTACTACCGTGGAATCAGCCAAACCGGTGAATACTTGTTTAACAGGAATGAAACCGAGCAAACCGCAAGCAACGGCGCCCAGCATGGAAGTAACGGCCAAAGGAATGATTTCGGTAATGAAGCAAACGGCCACTACTGCCAACAGAATTAAGCATTTTACTGCTTGGGACATAATGTTTCCCTCCTTTTAATAAAATTTTTTAGCACCCCACACAGGGTGCCGATTATTGGTTGTATGTTATAACAATATAAAAAGGGCATTGTTGACCTTTGCAACAAACGCCCCTCCGTAAGCACTTTGATTATCTAAATATTTCTTTTTGTAAGTTTTTTTAGTTTTTTAATTTTGGAAGCGGGTTGTGTCCGCATTATAATTCACAATGCACAATGATGGCAAAAAGTTCCTGTGATTAAAATAAGGGCAAAGGATTTAGGAATCAGGATTCAGGGGGAAGTTAGATAAGAATTAGAAATGTGAATTGTGAAATGATGGTAAAATGTTCCAGTGATTAAAATAAAAAAATCGGCTGAAAGCAAACCTTTTTCCCGCCCAGGCGTGGGCGGGGTGGATTGCCTATAGGAACATAGAAGGGCAAGACGGGGTGGGTCGCTCGCTCCGACAGAAAAACTAAACTTAACATAACACTAACCCCTGCTATAATCACAGGAACATCTTACCTTTAATTTCTAACTTCTAACTTCAAATTGCAATCGTACTTTTCCCCACACCCCTGCCCCTCTCCCCGGGGAGAGGGTTACTTTCGCATTATGCGAACTTTTTTCCCTCTTTCTAAAGAGGGTGGCTGCCCACAGGAACATAGAGGGCAGACGGGTGTTTTTGTTTATGCGAAGCATTCATAAACTTTGAGTTTTAAGTTTTTATCTTTTCATTAGCGTCAGCGTAATTGCTCACCCCACCACCGACCTTAAAAACTGTGTCGGTCCCCCGCCCCTTTATGGGCGGACGAGGGTTCGCATAACCCCGCACACCTGAAACCCAAACTATAATCATTGGAACTCTTTAACGTCCCTAATCCCTAACCTCTAACTCCTAATCCCTATTTATAATCCCCGGAACATCCTACCTTCATTTCACATTTCTAAATTCACATTTCTAATTTAATTTCCAGCCCATCCTACCATAATTACTCATTACTCATTACTAATTCCTGACCTTTATCATAAACACATTCTTCTCAAACTTAATCAGCCCTTCGTCCCGCATTTTGCAAAGTTCCCTCGTCATGGCGCTGCGGTCTGCGTCAAGGTAGTTTGCCATATCCGTCCGGTTGAAGGGCAGTTCAAAGGTGGGGGAATTGTTCAGTTGCGCTTCCTGCTCCAGATACGCCATAATCTTACCCCGCAAACTCCGCTTGCCCAAAATGTCCACCTTTGCCAGCAACTTGGCCGTGTTCTTCCCGCTGATTTCCATCAGGTTGTGAAAAAACTTGCTGTACAGTTCCGGGTTTTGGATAACCTTCATGGTCAGGCGGCCAAAGTTCAGCATAAAAATATCGCTGTCATCCACCGCCGAATAACTGAGCATACTGTGGCTCTTGGCAGCAAAATTGTTTTCCGCAAAGGTGTCCCCCGGCTCCAGAGTGCCTAAAATGCTCTTCTCACCCGCAATGTCTTCCTTGATTATTTGTACCTTCCCGTTAATAACCACACAGAGGTTGTCAATATTATCCCCTGCCAGATAGACATAGTCATTGCGGTGAAAATGCTTCACCAGTACGCCCGTACGGCTGAGCAAATCCTTCACCTGGTCAAGAGTGAATCCCTTGAACAATGATGTCTGTGCAATCTCTTCCGTTGTTACTCTGCTTGCCATAAAAAATTTCTCCTATACACTAATTATATAGGAGAAATAGGGAAATTGCAAATCATAGTTAATTTTCTAAATATTGTCAGTGGGTATAAACATGCAACAAATCGGATTTTTTGTCCACACACAAATATTTATAGACAGGCCGCCCCACGCTGCCCCTGTGCAAATCCAGTTTCAAAAGTCCGATATTTTTCAAAAACTCCAAATATTTGCGGATGGACACCCGGCTGATACCCACCTTGGCGCTCACTTCTTCTGTGGAAAACATTCCTTCAAAACTGCAAATCTTTTCCCACACCACCGCCAATGTATGCTTGTCCAACCCCTTTGGCAAAGTAACTAAATTATTCTTTTCCTGATGGATAATCGCCTTGTCCAACTGTTCCTGCTGCAACATATCCTGGTCTTCCACAATCCTGTGTCGGTTCTGATAATTGGAAAGGGCAAGGTTGAAACGTTCAAATTCAAAGGGTTTGATAATGTAATCCACCGCCCCCAAACGCAGCCCCTGTTTGATTTTATCATTGTCATTGGCGGCAGTGACCATAATCACATCCACATCATAGCCCTTTTCCCGCACCTTTGCCAAAAATTGCAGACCGTCCATACTGGGCATAAAAACATCCAGAATGATTAAATCAAAACCTTTCTTCTCCAGCATTTTCAGGGCATCCACCCCGTTGCGTGCCAAACCGCCGAACTTGAAGCCCGCAATCTGGCTCAAATAATGCTCGTGAAGTTGCGCCACCATCGGGTCGTCTTCTACTACCAAAACATTAAACATTTGTTTCACCTCTTTTCTTTACCGGCAACCGCACTGTGAAAATTGTGCCTTCCCCAGGTTCTGATTCCACAGAAATAGTCCCGTCCAGATTCTCTATGCTGTGCTTTACCAGGTAAAGCCCAAAGCCATGTCCCGCACCTTTGTTGGAATAACCCCTCTGAAAAATTTTCTTCAGTTCCCCTTTTTTGATTCCCGGCCCCGTGTCCTCCACCTCAATAACAATTTCCTTGTCAAAGTCAATAATGGAAAGATTCATAACCCTTTCCCCGTCATAGTTTCTTAAAACATCAAAGGCATTTTCAATCAGATTACCTATAATCAGAACCAAATCATGCACTGAGGGCATAATCAGTTCGCTGCGTAATTCCGATTCTTCGGAAAAAGTGAACTCAATCGCCAGTTCCCGGGAGCGGGCAATCTTCCCCAGCACAAAGCCCGCCAAAGTAATATCTTTCAAACGGGTCACCACATAACTTACTTCGCTCTGCCGGTTCTGGGCAATTTCCTGCGTATATTTTTTCAAATCATCATAGGCCTTCATATCAATAAGCCCCATAATGACATGCATTTTGTTCATAAATTCATGGGTCTGCGCCCGGAGGGCGGTGGCATAATTTTTGAAACCCGTCAACTGGTTGGCAAGTTCAAACACATCGCTCTTGCGGCGGAAAGTGACCACCGCACCAATAATATCCTGCTGGACAAAAATAGGCACTGCAGTTACCATAAACACATTATCCCCCAAATTCAGGGGGGCATTGGTCAGCATTCTGCCGTTGCCGATAATTTCATCCCAAGGGATGCCGGTCAAACTTTCCCTGGCATTGCTGTATTCCAAACTGTCCACATCACCTGCATTGGCCTCGCTGAGCAAAGCCAACGCTTCCTGATTGATAAGGGTAATAACCCCCTGGGCATTTACATTAACAACCCCTTCCCGTACGGAGTTCAAAATTACATTCCGCTCCTGCAAAAGGGTGGCTATTTCCTGCGGTTCCAGGCCAAAGAGAATTTTCTTGATATGACGGGCAAGATATACCGCCCCTATAATGCCTATAACCAAGCCGAACAAACTGCAAATGCCTAAAAAGATTATGGACTCAATAGTGGAATTATTAAACAATTTATTAGAGTAGCCCGTAACCACATAGCCCACCCGCTTACCGGTTTTATCCGTTACAAAACCGATGGCCTTGTTGGGAATGGCATAGTTTTGACTATAGGTAATGGTTTCATATTGGCAGTATTGTTCCACCAGTTCCTTGGCGCTCTCCTTAAAACCGTCCAGGCGTGCGGGATTATAAAAAACCACCAGTTCCCTGTCAATATCAAAAATGGCAACGCTGGCCTCATCGGAATCGTCCACATGGTTCACATAGTCAAACATAAAATCACGGACTTCCTGTTCCGTCCCCGGCCGGGTACCGCCAACCCCCTCAATAATCTCATTGGAATTGCAAAGAATACTGTTAATGCTCACCGCATTGATACTGACCCTGTCATAAATAACCTTTGCCACACGCAAGGTTGTGAATATGGAGGACGGCAGAATTGCGAAAAGCACCACTATGCTCACCAGCAATACAATCTTCTGGCTGAGGGGTATGCTCTTGGTCAGAGTGTGGTAATTTAAATCTTTAGTTCCAAAATCTTTCTTATTCATAATTTCTTTTAATTATAGCATATCATTTCCCATCTTGTCCTTTGGGAATTGTTTTGTAATTAAAAAAAGTGAAATGTAAGATATAAAAAGCCCCCGCAATGCGGGGGCTTTGGTTATTAGGGGAGTTAATAACTGAGAGATGAAATTATTTGCCTTGAGGACCAACCATAGCGAGCATGGTGCCGGCAGCAACTGCAGTACCGATAACGCCTGCCACGTTCGGGCCCATAGCATGCATCAACAAGAAGTTGGAGGGATTTGCCTTTTGACCAACAACTTGGGATACACGGGCAGCCATAGGAACTGCGGATACGCCTGCGGAACCGATCAAAGGATTGGTAACGCCGTCAACATAGTACATCAATTTACCGAATATGCAACCTGCAAAAGTGCCGCCAATGAATGCTACCAAACCCAAGCAGATAATCAGGATGGTCTGGTAATTCAGGAAGGACTCAGCGCTCATGGTACAGCCGGTACCAGTAGCCAGGAAAATGGTTACAATGTTCATCAAAGCGTTTTGTGCGGTGTCGCAAAGACGGTCCAGGCAGCCCGCCTCTTTGAACAAGTTACCCAACATCAACATACCAATCAATGCGGTTACGGAAGGCAACAGCAAGGAAATAACGATGGTACACATAATGGGGAATACAACCTTTTCAAAATGGGAAACAGGACGCAGTTGTTTCATAACAATCTGACGTTCTTTCTTAGTGGTGCAGAGCATCATTACAGGGGGTTGGATCAAAGGAACCAAACTCATGTAGGAATATGCTGCAACGGCGATAGCGCCCAACAGTTGGGGAGCCATCTTTGCCGCCAAGTAAATGGAGGTCGGGCCGTCAGCACCGCCGATAATACCAATAGCACATGCTTCCTGAACACTGAAGCCAAGGAGCATAGCGCCCAACATTGCTACGAACACGCCTGCTTGTGCGGCAGCGCCCAGCAACAGGGTCTTGGGGTTAGCAATCAACGGACCGAAGTCGGTCATTGCGCCTACGCCCAAGAAAATCAACGGCGGGAACACTTCGTGATGAATACCGTAAGCGATTACGGCCATAACACCGGGTTCTTCAAAACCGTTTTTCGGAATATTAGCCAATACGCAACCAAATGCGATGGGGCTGAGCAGCAAGGGTTCAAAACCTTTGCCAATAGCCATGTACAACAAAACCAAGCCGACCAGAATCATAATAACATGACCAACGGTCAAAGCGCTGAAACCGGAATCAGCCCAAATTGAAGCAATAGCAACTAAAAACGCTTCCATTAGAATTCCTCCTTAAGATAAAAAAATAAGTGCGTTCGCTATACCACAGCGAAAATGGATTTGCCCGAACAGTGTCGGACGGACACCGGGTTCTCCCCTTACCCGATTATTTTTTCTTTTTGGTGGGGTCAATGACTTGAATCAAGCTCATCAATACACCCAAAGCAATCAACACGGCGAACACAATCGTCATATTGATAATTGCAATTAACCAGGGGTTGGTCGTTACAGGACCCATTACATTCACCTCTCTTCCAAAAATTTAATAAACTTAACTAACCACTATTTTTAAGTTAATTAAGTTACAAAATTTCTGTACATAATTATAAAATTAGCGGAACGGTTTATCTGTTGCCGTTGCAACACAAAAAGAAAAATCCCTGCCCGAAGGCAGGGATTGAAAATTTTGGGGAGATTTTTTCAGTTTGGAGAATAGATGAAATTATTTGCCTTGAGGACCAACCATAGCCAACATGGTGCCGGCAGCAACTGCTGTACCGATAACGCCTGCCACGTTCGGGCCCATAGCGTGCATCAATAAGAAGTTGCCGGGATTTGCCTTTTGACCAACAACTTGGGATACACGGGCAGCCATAGGAACTGCGGATACGCCTGCGGAACCGATCAAAGGATTGGTGGAACCGTCAACCATATACATCAATTTACCGAATATGCAACCTGCAAAAGTGCCGCCAATGAATGCCACCAAGCCCAAGCAGATAATCAGGATGGTCTGGTAGTTCAGGAAGGACTCAGCACTCATGGTGCAGCCGGTACCGGTTGCCAGGAAAATGGTTACAATGTTCATCAAAGCGTTTTGTGCGGTGTCACAAAGACGGTCCAGGCAGCCCGCCTCTTTGAACAAGTTACCCAACATCAACATACCAATCAATGCGGTTACAGAAGGTAACAACAAGGAAATAACGATGGTACACATAATGGGGAATACGACCTTTTCAAAATGGGAAACAGGACGCAATTGTTTCATAACCAAAGAACGTTCCTTTTTGGTTGTGCAGAGCATCATTACAGGGGGTTGGATCAAAGGAACCAAACTCATGTAGGAATAAGCCGCAACGGCGATAGCGCCCAACAGTTGGGGAGCCATCTTTGCCGCCAAGTAAATGGAAGTCGGGCCGTCAGCACCACCGATAATGCCGATTGCACATGCTTCCTGAACATTGAAGCCAAGGAGCATAGCGCCCAACATTGCCACGAACACGCCTGCTTGTGCGGCAGCGCCCAAAAGCAATGTCTTGGGGTTAGCAATCAACGGACCGAAGTCGGTCATTGCGCCTACGCCCAAGAAAATCAACGGCGGGAACACTTCGTGGTGAATACCGTAAGCGATAACGGCCATAACACCAGGTTCTTCAAAACCGTTTTTCGGAATATTAGCCAAAATACAGCCAAATGCAATAGGGCTGAGCAACAACGGCTCAAAGCCCTTGCCGATTGCCATGTACAACAACACCAGACCTACAA
>JAZLLX010000037.1:0-20383 GCA_045598345.1 Acidaminococcaceae bacterium
TATTTTTTTGAATATACTTGTCTTAACCATATTGGCTACCTCTACTTTCTTGTTTTCTGGTTATTACAAGTATAGCAGGACCAATATGGTTTTCTATTGTTTTTTTAGTTTTTTACCCACTTAAACTGATGAAGAGCCCAATTTTTTAGTTATTTTACCACGGATGGACACACATCACAACAAAATTCTTTGTAATTTTATTGTGATTACTTTATTGATTGCTATATCAAAACTTATTACCCGTTTGAATGTTCACTTTTTCTTGCCTGAAAATTTTCCGATAATTATCGGGACTAATTTTTTTTAGCATTGCTGTACTCAAATCAAAATTAATAAGTTGATGTGCCATATTATTATATTATCCCCTTATGTAGTCGGTCAGTAAATCCGCTGTTTCATTTTCAAAAATGCCAATAGCTTTTGAAAGAGCTTTACTTACATTTGTGTTTTGTTTAATTCTATGGAGCAAAATACCTACACTTCCTAATGTTACTTTATCAACAATATCTTCATATTTTCTTTTTCCAAAAGAACTTTCAGCACAAGGAATGCCTTCTCTTGCAAATATTTCGTCAACCTGGTCGCACATACTATTAATAGTTTCTTCCGGCAAGGTTTTATCAAATTCTAATTCTACTTTAAACACTTTAATTTCTCCTTTCAAATTATAAATATTATACCATATTTTGATATTTTTTTTCTATTGCTTATTTCCCGTTTGAATGTTCACTTCTAAATCCCCCAAACAAAAAAGCAGATTTTGCATCTGCTCTTTTGCCGGGGCGGTTATCTGCTCAAACCGCCCCGTGTACGGACATTGTCTTTTTCTTTGTGCTGAATAACAAGTTTATTTTTAACTTTCTTTTGCTCCGTCTGTTGCTGTTCATGGGCGACAGTCATTTTTTCTTCCGGCACCGTTGCTGGTTGCGGAACACTTCCAATTAAATTTGATTTTGTTTCCGCTTGCTCCAACCGTTTCTTTAGTTGTTGCAGTTCCGCATCCAGTTTGACTATCTCTTTTTCCAATTCCGGGGCTTTGTGTTTCTTCAAATACTCCGCTCTAATCTGTTTTGAGGACTTAAAGACATTCCAACTGTCTTTAACCGCAGCAGCAGCATTTTCCTTTAATTTTTCCAGTTGTCTTTTTTTAAGCTGTAGCTGTTCCTCTTTGCTTTTTATTTCAGATTCAATCATGCGGAACGCCCATTCGTTTGGACGGAATTTTGAAACATAAGGTTGATATGGTTGTGACAGTTCCGGCTGTTGTTTTTCTTCCGGCACTGTTATTGACTGTTGCTGTGACTGTAAATTGTTCTGTTTTTCGGGGGTATCAGACATCGTGCCGGTGTCCTTCCTCCCGTCTGTGGGACTGTTACGCAATAGTTTTTCCTGTAATTTCTTGATTTCTTCGGCTTTTTGCAATTCAATCCTCACAATTTCTTTTACTTGTTCCTCTGTAAATAATTTCCTCTCCTGTATGAGTTGTTCAATTTGCTTGTCTGCCAATTTTCCGGCTTCCCTATATTCATCAATGGTTAAATTTTTTCTTTTTTCGCCTAAAGTTTTGATTTTCACACCATAACTTTCACAAATTTTTTTTAACTCTGCAACTTCCCTTTTTTTCCAATTTACAAATTCATTACTTTGTTTTGTCCCTTCGCCTTTTTCTATACCCATTTCCTGCAAAGCACGAGTTAGGGAATTCCGAGTTTTTACACCCTGTTTGTAACCTTTAGCACACGGAATAAAATCTAAATGTAAATGCGGTGTTGCTTCATCCATATGAATAACGGAATTAAAGCAATAAAGATTAGGATTTCTTGCTTGAAAACCTTGCATATATTTTTCCAAAATTTCCTTGCATTTTTCGGCTTCTGCCGGATTAGTTTTCACACCGCTGTCATGCATATCTCCAATTTGAACCAACTGCTCATAAAACAGTTTTTCAGATCCGTCCTTTTTTTGATTTTTTTGGATTTCTTCTATGTACTTTTCTACTGATTTTTGCCTGTCTTTTCTTTTTTGTTTTGCATTGTATTCTTCAATAGATTTTCCAAAGCAAACTTGATAAGCATCTTCTAATTTTTCTTGCTTAAAAATGATATTGTTTTTGGTGCGATTTGTATCAACATTTTTAGCAATAAAAATGCGGTTATTGTGATTCAAATTTCCTTTACCTTTTACGAATGAAATTGTCCGTAAATTATCAGCCATTTTGATATCCTTTCTTAATCAATTTTTTTGTTATTCTTGAAAAAAAACGACTTCGTATTCGCCCCGTAGAACGGCGATAAAGTCCTGGTCCGATGTATTATACCCCCAAAAATTAAGAATGGCTTTGCCATGATTAACTCCTTTGTATAGTTGACATTACTGCCTTTGGCAGCAATATCAACTATACCGGGGCTCCCCGATACGGGGAGGGGGAAAACAAAAAAATTTAATGATTTTTTTCAACACTTCCACACTCAAATTGCTCATCATTTTCTTTAACATTTCTACCCACTAATTGCTCGTTATTTTCTTTAACATTTTTACCTTTTAATTGCTGTTTTAATTCAGCTAATTCATTCAATAAATCAATTTCTTTTTTGTGATTTTCTTCCAAAAGAAGTGAAATTAATTTGACTTTTTCTTTAAGAATTTTCTTTTTAACGTTATTCATTTTTTCTCCTTTCTGTCAGTTTCAGACAAATAAATTTAATTGTTTTTCTGATGATGGAAGTACTGCTTTTTTTGAAACAATTTTGGCTTTACGCAGTTCTGAATAATGGGCTTCAACACTTCCATCTTCATTGATTGTTGCCCATTGAAAAACGAAACTGCCATCGTTAAATTTTTCGTCAAATTCCCTTTTACTTTTCATGGACGGGAAAGTAAAAATTTTTTCTCTTCGCATTATTCCCCTCAAAAATTTTTCTCCAAAACATCTACACATGCCTGTTGTAATCCGGGTATGCAATAAGCATATGTATCAAGCAAGACACTTGTAGTTATCCATCCGCCCCGCTCTTGTACCGCTTTGATTGGTACGCCGTTTGAAAGCATAGTCGCCGCCCCGATATGACGCAAATCATGGAAACGGATAGGCAGCCCTGCCGCTATGGTTAGCTTATCCCAGAACAGCCGGAACAAACGATCATTTACAACACCACCAGTATGGGATGTAAAAATCAAATCATTGTCATCGGCGAACAAATCGCCAACTTCTTCAATGTATTGCTGCTGCTGCTTTTTCCATTCTTTCAAGCGTTCAATCATTGAATCAGACAATAAAATTTTTCTGTACTGTCCTGTTTTTGGACTGCCAACGGTTATACCGTGTGATGCATAAACGATATTCTGCACAACAGTAAATGTCTTTGCCTCCATGTCAATGTCTTGCCATCTAGCACCCACAATTTCGCCTTTGCGGCACAAAGTATGCAACGCAAAATGAACAGCGGTTGTGTAGCAACTGTACATGTACACATGAGCGATGGTGTTTTGCGGTCTGTAATTCTCTGGTATCATTACCGCTTTTTTCTGTTTTTTGCTGGCATCCACATCAATATCCCAGTAATCCCGTGTTTCCGCAAGTGCCAAAAAAGCCCGCATTTCTTCAGGTTTTATCTGTAGCGGTTTTGTTTTTTCTTGCTTTACAGGTTTGCTTTGCGGACGTAATCCAATTAGTCCTTGTTTAACAGCAGCGTCTAAAACAAGGTTCAAAGCCCGCCTAATTGAATTTACAGTGCCGGGGGACAGCAAGGTATCCCCCAAGGACTTTTTAACCGCCAGAAGCGAATTTAACCACGTCTGAATATGATTGGATGTTATCTTCTTCAGTTGCATTTTACCTAACGGACTTGGTGAGAGATGTTTTCTGCACATATACTCGTAGTACTCATAGGTTTTTATCTTGACTGTATCTCTTTGAGTGGGAAGCCAACGGTTGATAAACTGATTCAGTGTCAAATTTTCCCATGGTGTGAGTTTGTCTTTCCGTTCCTGTAAAAACCGCTCCACCCTTTCCTGTAATTGCTTTTTGCTTTTCGCTGTGAACTGAATACGTCTTCTGTTGCCGTCAATATCCGTATAACTCAAAGACCAAGCCCAGCGACCTTCTCCTGTTATTTTGTTTTCTGAATAACTGTAACTGCCTGTTCCGGCATCTCTTCTACTGTGTGCCATTTTTTCCTCTACGAAAATAATCTAAATTTAATTTTTATAATTGCCAATTATTTCTAATGCAAGAATAAATATAACCAGCCGGAGACGGAACTCCACCTCTATTTATTTTATTTAATGCTCTTTCTATGTTTGCTGCTATTCTTATTTTTCTATTTTCAGGATTTGCATTATGAAATTTATTTTTTTCAGCTTCTAATGTTGCCTTAATAATCTCTTTTTCTTCTAATCCATATTTTTCTATAATAATTCTAGATACTAGAGGTATTTGTGTACTACTTCTATCTATGTTAGAAGTATTAAAGTTCCCTTGTATGCTTAAGCTACTACTGCTTATCTTAGTATTCTTATTCTCTTGGTGGACAAATGGCGGACAATTGGCGGACAATTGTCCACCCTGTTCAATAATTTTATTTATTGGCGGACAATTGGCAGACAAATGTCCGCCCTGTTCAATAATTTTGATTGTTGGAACGGACTTGCCCCGTTGTTCGCTTTTTTTTATGGCTCCATATTTTTTATTTGTGGTTAAAGCTATTGCTATCGGAACATTTATTTTTGAATTATCCAAACACACAATCCAACCTAGTGGGACAAATTCAGAAAAAGTTTCTTCAATTTTTCTCTGTTCCCAATGCAAAAAAACAGATAATTGTTGTTGGATGGATGAAAAATGTGGCAAATACTCAATACAGTAAGGTTCATCTTGTTTTGCTGAATAGTAGGCAATTTCCAAAAAACAAAAAATCAAATCCGCTTTCCCGAAAAATTTAAGTTCTTGTATTTTTTCATGCTCCATAAATTCCGGTGTCAAAGAAATAAACCATAACTGTTTTTTGTCATAGGTACTCATACTTTTCACCCTCTTAGTTTATCACTGCACTTGCTTTCACCTCTACCGCAAGCGCCGCATCAGCGGCCGCTTCAATTTGTGCCAGCTTGCCCTCAATGAATTTTGCCGGGATAAAAATCCTTTTCATTACCATCACGGTCGGCCAGTGCTCCGTTTGCATTTGCCGGACAAAAGTTTGCCTTGCAACTTGATTTTGATAGAGTACATCCCGTGCCTCATCAATAGAATAAATGGTCTTTTTCCTAACAGATTTTTGATTTTCAAACATTTTTCAAAATCTCCTTTCTTCCTCATTGAGGAACATTATACTCTTCCTCATTGAGGAAGTCGAGAAAAATTTTGTAAAAATTTCATTTTTGTGTTATAATGTTTAATCATGAAGACAAGACCTAGTTGGGCTCAGTTCCTACAAGACAAACGAATATACAATACTGGACTAACACAAAAACAATTTGCAGAAAGCGTTGGTTTAAGTGAAAAAGCCATCATTCAGTACGAAAACGGACTTCGTATGCCCAGTTATATTATAATGCTTCGTCTATGTGATGCATTGGGAGTTAATCAAGCCAATTTTATAGAAGAATGCGACAAACAAGAGTACATAAACAAAGCCCTTAATGACATGCTGACTTTGATTTGGAAATATGACGATAAAGCGAAAATCGGACTCTCAAAAACAAATTATAAATTATCGGATAAATTTGAATATACATCTCTAACCGTCTTAGAAGTGTTATCGTTTTTCTTTTATATCCGCATGACTGGTAAAGTTCAGGTAGATATGGATACTGTTGAAATTCTAAAAGAACGACTATCAATAAAAAGACAAGAAGACAATATATAATGTAAATATGCTTTATTTTTAAGCAACAAAAAAGAAGCCCGGTTAAAAATCGGACTTCTTTTTTTTGTTGTGATTGCTTTATTGATTACTTCATTTTTTGAAGGTGTTTCAAAAATGGAGCTAGGCACAGGACTTGAACCCGCAACCTACTGATTACAAATCAGTTGCTCTACCGATTGAGCTAGCCTAGCACGATTACATATTATATATTTTTAATCCCACTCTGTCAATAATAAAATTATATTTGTATGTAAAATTTTTCTTTAATTATGTTCTCAACAATAAAAGTAATAGACCGTGAACACCGCTAATGCTATGCGGTACCAGGCAAAGACCGTCAGACGGTTCTTGCCCACAAAGCGTACAAACCAAAAGATAGAAAGATAAGCCACAATGCCTGCCACCGCAAAACCAATAGCCAAGGTCTTAAAATCATTCACACTGAGCACTGCATAATTTTTGTACAAATCATACATGGAAGCGGCAAACATCACCGGCACTGCCATAATGAATGTATAGGCCGCACTGGCACGGCGGCTGAGTCCCGCCAACATTCCCCCTGCAATGGTACTGCCGCTGCGGCTGAAGCCGGGCCACAGGGAAAGTATTTGAAATGCCCCAATGCAAAAGGCCTGGTGCAAAGTCATTTTATCCAAATCGTCCTGCAATTCCCTGCCCTTCGCCCAATGCTCCGCCAGCATCAGCAACAATGCGCCAAGAACCAGACCGACAGAAACTGTAAACGGATTGAACAAGGCCTCCTTAATTGCCCTGTAAAGCAAAAAAGCAATACCCATACAAGGCACACATCCTGCCGCCACATGCCATACGGAAAAGCCCCTGTCGTACTTCCAACCGTCAGCGGTAAAAAATTTGCGGAAACGCTCCCCATAAACAAAAAGCACGGAGAGAATGGCTCCGAACTGGATGAACACCTCAAACACATCCACCACAGCCCCTTCAAAGCCAATCATCTCTCCTGCAATAATCATGTGCCCCGTACTGCTGACGGGCAAAAATTCAGTTAAACCTTCCACCACCGCCACAGCAATGGCAACCAAACTCTGATAATCTATTTTTAATCTCCGAATGAAATGCCTATCTGTCTGCCCGTACGGATCAAATCGCTGTCCAAAGGAATGTTACGGGAACCGTTGCCCGCAATCTGTAAATCAACGGGAATAATTTTATCGCCCTGCAGGGACATCATCACATTGAACTCACCACGTAAGCAGGCCTCCGCCGCACCAACTCCGTAACGGGTGGAAAGCATCCTGTCATAAGCGGTAGGAGTGCCGCCCCTTTGCAAATAGCCAAGCACCGTGCAACGACATTCCACCCCGGTGGCTTTTTCCAAAGCATCAGCCAGTTTGTTACCCGCCCCGCCCAAGCGGATGGGCTCAAAACTGTCCTTTACCACCCTGCCCACGCTAATGGTGCCGCCAACCGGCTTGGCACCCTCTGCCACAACCACAATACTGAAGAGTTTGCCTGCCGCCTTGCGTTGGTTAATTTTTTCCGCAACCTTCCCAATGTCATAGGAAATTTCAGGAATCAAAATTACATCCGCGCCCCCGGCAATACCGCTATAGATAGCGATCCAGCCGGCATAACGCCCCATAACTTCCAACACCATAACCCGGTGATGGCTTTCCGCTGTGGTATGCAACCTGTCAACCGCATCAGTCGCCATTGCCACCGCCGTATCAAAACCGAAGGTACGCTCCGTACCAAGGATATCGTTGTCTATGGTCTTGGGGCAACCTACCACCTTAACGCCGCACTCCCGTGCCAATTTGGCGCCGATGGCAAGAGTGCCGTCACCGCCAATGTCCACCAGTGCATCAATACCATATTTCTGCAAATTGTCCAGCACATTGTCCCGCATATCGCAAAACTCTAATTTGCCGTCTTTCTGCACTGCCATGTGGAAAGGGTTATCCCTGTTTGTGGTACCTAAAATAGTGCCGCCACGTGGCAAAATTCCTGATAAATTTGCATAATTCAATTCTCGGAACTTACCTTCAACCAAGCCCTTGAAACCGTCCAGCACACCATAAACCTTGCAGTTATTATTCAAAAAGGTCTTGGCAACCCCACGAATAACTGCATTCAAACCCGGGCAGTCACCGCCGCCGGTAAGTACCGCAAAACATTTTTCTTTTTCAGCCATTATTGTACGTTAAAAATTTTGAAACCGTCCGGACTGATACGCAATGCTTCAGTCCCGTCAAATTTGTCGTAGCAGAGCATACCTTCTGTCAAAGTGCCGGGCCAAGCGGTCACAATGGTCATGGCCTTGCTCAATTTACGCAACATGCTGTCCGTATTGATATGAAATACAGGAACAAAGAAAGTTTGCAAACCGTCCAAAACGATTGTATCGGAATCATATTTCTTCAGCTGGTCCAAAAACATATCCGGTCCGTAAAGTCCCCTGTCCGCAGCCGTAATTGACAAAAACTCCTCTGTAATCAGTTCCTTGCAGTCAACATATACCCACTTTTCCTGAGCGGATGCCTCCCGCAAAATTTTAGATTTGCCGCTGCCGGGTTTGCCGGTAACAACCACAATATTCCCACCATTCTTCGCTTCTTTGACGGTGGCGATCAACGCCTCAACTTGATCCATTTCTGTGTACCTCCCTGTTTGAATTTTAATTTACTCTATTTTACCCCATTTGAGGAAAAAAGTCACCACTTACTGAATCTTTTTTCTGATTCTTTGAATAGCATTATCAATAGATTTTTCCTGCAAAGCCAGTTTCTGTGCTATTTCCGAATAACTCAACCCCTGCAAATAAAGGTTCAAAACTTTTTTTTCCATTTTTGTTAAGACCTGTTGCAAACTTTGCAAAAAAGCCGCACTTTCCTCTTTTTCAACCAATTCGTCTTCCGGGTTTAACTCTATGTTCAATGCTTCAATCTTTATCATAAGGTCCGTATTTTCTTCATCATCCAAGGACTCCGCAGAGTTCAATGCCCTATGTTTTTCCCTGTTTGCCAAATCAATGGCCTGTAAAATTTTCCGCTTTACACAGAGATTGGCAAAGGTGGCAAAATTACTCCCTTTGTCCGGATGATAAGTGCAAATGGCCTGAAACAGGCCTATCATACCTTCCTGCATCACATCTTCGGGGCCTGCACCCACCAAATAATATCTTCTGGCCTTGGCTCTCACCATACTGCCATATTTGTTCAAAAGTTCTTCCTGTGCCCAAACCTGCCGGGGATTTCCCCCGTCTTGGGCAAGGGCAATCAAAGCATTTTCATCCACGCTGACGCACCACTTCATACATCAAGATTGCCCCTGCGGCCGAAGCATTCAAACTGTTCACGCCACCCTTCATGGGCAAGGAAACCACCGCATCACAGCGTTCCTTTACCAAACGCCCCAATCCCTTGCCTTCCGCTCCGATAACTAAAGCAATAGGCCCTTTTAAGTCAGTTTCGCTGTAACAAGTGCCGTCCATATCCGCACCCACTACCCAGCAATTATATTTTTGCTGCAGTTCTTCAATGGTCTGGCTGATATTGCCTATCTGCACCACGCTCACATATTCCACCGCCCCGGCAGAAATCTTTGCCACCGTTGCGTTCAAAGGGCAACTGTGCCGTTTGGGAATCAACACCCCATGTACTCCTGCCGCATCCGCTGTACGAATGAGCGCCCCCACATTTTGAGGGTCTTGCAACTCATCCAAAATAAGCAGAAATGGCGTTTCCTGCCGCTGTGCCGCTTTTTTGAAAACATCCGGCAATGTTGCAAACTCAATTGGCGCCACCGCCGCAGCCACCCCCTGATGACGGGCACCCTCTGTCAATTTGTCCAATTTGTCCAAAGTGAGTGTTTCCACCACCAAGTGCTTTTCCTTTGCCAAAGCAAGAATTTCACTGATTCCGCCCGGCTTGGCACTTTCCTGCACAAATATTTTGTTAATATTATGACTGCTCCGTAACGCTTCCAACACCGCATTACGCCCGTAGATAAGTTCCAATTATTTTTTCAATTTATCCTGTTCCAACAATTTTTCCAGACGGCCGCAACTCATGGCGCCTTCGTGGCAAATCCTTTGAGATACGCAAGTTGGCCCTGCGTTTTCAAAAAGAATGGGGGCAACCTTTTTGCACTCTTCCAACATTTTGTTCGCCAAAGCACGGATTTCCCACTGTGCCCTTGTGCAGCAACGCAAACTGAAAAAATTCATCAAACTGCGGGCATTGAAAGTGCAAACAATTTTAGTTTCTGCCGCATTGGGAAGCACATAACGGGCATCCTCATTGGCAATCCCCATGTCTGTGAATTCATTATAAAGGTTTTGAATATCCGCCATCATTTTTTCAAACTTGGCTTTTGCTTCCGGCTTCGCAGCAATGGAGGGCGGCATAATATTTTCAAAATTATGCTCTGCCACATAGCGTTGGCTCTGTTGGGAATAGGAAGCAATACGGTGACGCACCAGCTGATGTGTCAACACCCTGCTCACACCCTCAATGGCAAATGTAAAAGTAACATGTTCAATAGTGGAAAAATGCCCCATGCTGACCAGTTTATGAACCAGTTTGGCCGCCTGCTCATCCGACATCTTTTCTTCCAGTTCCGCCGCACCTATTGGGCTGTAACAAAGCCGTGCGCTCATGGCAACGGTCTTATCCGGCTCCGGAGTATGTCTGAGTAATTTCACTTCCATATTTTTCACCTCTTTCAAATTAATTCGTAATGCGTAATTCGCAATGCGTAATTATGGTAATATGTTCCGTTGATTAAAATTACCAAAGTACAAACTATACTGACTTTTTCCCGCCCAGGCATGGGCGGGGTGGATTGTCTAATGGAACACAGAAGGGCAAGACGGGGTGGGTCGCTCTCTACGACTGCACACCAGAACTAAACATAGCACTAACTATTGCTATGATCACCGGAACATCTTACCATCATTCTTAATTCTACATTCTGAATTCTTAATTTCCCTGAATCCTCTATCCTAATTCCTTTATCCTGCTATAATCACAGGAACATCTTACCTTTAATTTATAACTTCTAACTACAAGAGAGCGACCCCACCACCGACCTTAAAAACTGTGTCGGTCCCCCGCCCCACGCCTGGGGCGGAAAAAGTTCGCATAACCCCTAACTTCCAAAATTTAATCACCGGAACATCTTACCATCATTCTTAATTCTACATTCTAAATTCTTAATTCCCCTGAATCCTCTATCCTAATTCCTTTATCCTGCTCTTAATTTACAACTTATAACTTCTAACTATACTTAGAAACGCCTTTTCCATCAATTCTTCACAGCGTTCCTGCATTTCGTTCAAGAACAAGTAACCAATCAATGCCTCAAAGGCAGTGGCCTCACGATATTCCTGCACCGATGCACTTTTCGGCACCATGCTTTTGGCATTCCGCCCCCTGTGATATACCCCTGCTTCTTCTTCCGTCAATTCTGCTACCAAAGTCCTCATGGCTCTTGCCTGACAAACCGCACTCACCATCTTTGCGCTTAAATCGTGCAACACCCGTACCTGTGAAGAATTGGTCAATATCCGCAAGCGTACATAGGTACTGAACACAATGTCCCCAATGTAGGCAAGCACAATGGGGTTCATGGCTTTCGGGTCAGGATATTCCCTGCCTTCCTCCTTGCAACGGCTAATGGCAAGTGCCTTTAACTTTTGATATTGTTCAAACTTCATGCTCTTGTCCACTTGACTCCCTGTGGAGTATCTTGCAGGGTAATGCCTTTTGCCGCCAATTCCGCACGGATTTGGTCTGCCAGTTTGTAGTCCTTGTTTTTCTTCGCCTCGGCCCGTTTGGCAATTGCCGCTTCAATCTCTGCCGCCTCCGGGTCTGTTTGCTTCGGTGTTGCATCTTTATCCGCAGCACCTTCTTTGGTTTCCAATATACCAATAATGGAGCACATCTCGGCAAAAACTTTCTGCATTTGGTCAACCAATTTGCCGTCCGGCTTGCCCTCGCCAATTTCCGCTTTATAGGCATTTACCTTCTTGGCAAGTTCAAACATATAACTGATGGCCAAAGCGGTGTTGAAATCATCCCTCATGGCTTCCATAAATTTTTCCCTAAGTTCTGCCACTTCCTTACGCAAAGCCAAACTCCGCTGAGTCGGGCCGGCACTCATCTTCATCACCAGTTCACTCAAAACATCCTTGGCATTACGCAGACGTGATAAGGATTTTTTTGCCTCACTCAAACGGGCATCGCTGAAATCCAACGGAGAACGGTAATGTGTTTCCACAATAAAGAAACGTAATGTCTCCGGGTCAAAATTCTTCAAAATATCAATGACCATGAAGAAATTGCCCAAGGACTTGGACATTTTCTCTTCGTTTACCGTAATAAATCCGTTGTGCAACCAATAGCGTACAAAGGGATGTTTATTAGTGCAGCCCTCGCTCTGGGCAATCTCGTTTTCGTGATGGGGGAAAATCAAATCGGACCCGCCGCCGTGGAAATCAAACTGCTCACCCAAATATTTCATGCTCATGGTACTGCACTCAATATGCCAGCCGGGACGCCCCTTGCCCCAGGGAGAATCCCAACTGGGCTCCCCCGGTTTTGCCGCTTTCCACAAAGCAAAATCCATAGGATGTTTCTTCCTCTCGTCCACATCCACTCTTGCTCCTGCCTGCATATCTTCCAAATTTCTGCCGCTCAGTTCGCCGTAACGCTCAAAACTTTCCACGCTGTAATACACATCACCGTCAACCACATAGGCGTGCTTGTTTTCAATCAGTTTTGCCACCGTACCGATAATGTCCTCAATATGCTCGCTTACTCTCGGATAAACATGAGCCCGGCGTACATTGAGTTTGTCCATAACCTCGTAATAACTGTCTATATAGCGGTTGCAAATATCAAACCACTGCACACCTTCCTTGTTGGCGGTATTGATAATCTTGTCATCCACATCCGTGAAGTTTTGAACATGGGTAACATCATACCCCTCATGTTCCAGAAAACGCCGGATAACGTCCCAAGTTACAAAGGGACGGGCATTGCCCACATGGGGGTGATTGTAAGGAGTTACGCCACACACATAAATCCTCGCCTCACCGGGATTAATGGGAACAAACTCCTCTTTCTTTTTCGTCAAAGTGTTATAAACCTTAATTGCCATTTTTCAAAACCCTTTCCACTCTTGCAATACATTTCTCTTTACCGAACAGGGGGATAATTTCCGCCAGTTCCGGCCCGTGCTGGTTGCCCGTCAAAGCCACCCGCACCGGCATAAACACATCCTTGCCCTTCAACCCTGTTGCCTTTTGAATGGATTTGAAAAGTGCTTTCACATTGGCGGCATCCAATTCAATTTTACCGATTTCTTCAACGAAGGACTGCATAACCTGGGGCACTGTGGCCGCCTTCAGCACCGCCTCTGTTTCTTCGTCCTCACATTCAACGCTGTCCGTAAAATACATTTTCACATAATCAGGGATCTGAGCCCCGTAGCACACATGCTCCCTGCTTGTCCATACCACTTTCTTCAACCATTCCAACCGTTCCCCTGTTTCCTTGCCGTCCATATAACCGGCGGCAATCAGATGGGGCTTTGCCAGTTCAAACAGTTCTTCCTCGTTCAGTTGACGCACATAATGCTGATTTATCCAGTTCAATTTATCAATATCAAAAACCGCAGGATTCTTAGCCACATGTTCCATACTGAATTCCTTAATCAGTTCTTCCATACTGAAAATTTCCTGCTCGCTGTTAGGCGCCCACCCCAACAATGCCAAAAAATTGTTGATCCCCGCAGGCAAATAACCTAACTGACGGTACTGGTCAACGCTGGTAGCACCGTGCCGTTTGCTCATCTTGGTATGGTCTTTACCCAAGATTAAGGAAATATGACCGAAAACCGGCTTTTCAAAACCCAAAGCGTCATATACCAAACACTGACGGGGCGTGTTGCTCAAATGTTCCTCCGCCCGAATAACATGGTTAATCTTCATCAAATGGTCATCAATAACCACCGCATAATTGTAGGTGGGAATACCGTCACTTTTCACAATGACAAAATCCCCGATACCGTTGCTGTCAAATGTCACATCACCACGGACCAGGTCATGTACCACAATTTGCTGATTTGCCGGCACTTTGAAACGCACCGTGGGTTTCCGCCCCTGTGCTTCATATTCTGCTTTTTGTTCAGGAGTCAAATTACGGCAATGACCCATATAACGGGGCATCTCACCTTTGGCTAAAAGTGCCTGCCGCTCCGCCTCCAGTTCCTCATCCGTACAATAGCAGTAATAGGCCTTGCCCTCTGCCAAAAGTTGCTCCGTATATTTCTTGTAAATATCCAAGCGCTCCGTCTGGCGGTAAGGGCCGTTGGGGCCGCCCACATCAATACCTTCGTCCCAATCCATTCCCAGCCATTTCAAAGCCGCCTTAATATTCTCTTCGGACTCCCTGCTGCTCCGTTCCAAATCCGTATCTTCAATACGCAAAATCATCTTGCCGCCTGTCTTGCGGGCAAGCAAAAAATTGAACAAAGCGCTGCGGGCGCCGCCAATATGGAACGGCCCCGTAGGACTGGGAGCAAACCTTACTCTAATTTCATCTGCCATTTTTCCCTCCAAATTATTTATAATTCGCAATGCGTAACGCGTAATTATAGGGTCCAGGATTAAGGATTTAGGATTTAGGGAATGTCAGTTCAATGACAACCTATTTGGCTCCTTGGTGAAGGGGCCTTAAGTTCGCACTCTGCCAACTATCCTGAAACCTGATACCTGAATTATAATCACCGGAATATCTTACCATCATTTCATATTTCTAATTCCCAATTACTAATTCTTATCGTACTTTTCCCCACACCCCTGCCCCTCTCCCCGGGGAGAGGGTTACTTTCGCATTTTGCGGACTTTTTTCCCCTCTTTCTAAAGAGGGTGGCCGCCCACAGGAACACAGGGGCAGACGGGTGTTTTTGCATTATGCGAAGCATTCATAAACTTTAAGTTTTAAGTTTTTATCTTTTCATTAGCGTCAGAGTAATTGCTCACCCCACCACCGCCAACACGCTCCCGTAGGCGGTCCCCCGCCCCTTTATGGGCGGACGAGGGTTCGCACTCTGCCAACTTTCCTGAAACCTGACACCTGATACCTAAAACCTGAATTATAATCACCGGAACTCTTTACCACAATTTTTAACTTTTAACTTATAACTTTTAACTCGCACAAAGTGCGACAACCGCCTGTGCCGCAATCCCTTCCTCACGCCCCACAAAGCCCAAATGCTCTGTTGTGGTTGCCTTCACGCTGACACAGTCCAAAGCAACGCCCAAGGTCTGTGCCAGTTTGGAACGCATTTCTAAAATGTAGGGTGCCAGTTTCGGTGTCTGTGCCGCAATGGTAATATCCGCATTGCCGACCTTCCAACCCTTGGCATGTACCACCTGCATCACCTCAGCCAAAAGCAGCATACTGTCAATGCCCTTGTATTTCGCATCCGTGTCCGGGAACAAATGCCCGATATCCCCCAACGCCAAAGCCCCCAAAAGAGCATCCATCAGGGCATGTACCGCCACATCCGCATCGCTGTGCCCCTCCAGTCCCTTTGCATAAGGAATATACACACCGCACAAAATTAACCTGCGGCCTAAAACTAACCTATGAACATCAAAGCCCGTTCCCACACGGAAAGGGCATTTCAAATCTTCCATCCTATTTCACCCGGGCAAAAATCATCCGTCCCGCCATAGTTTGCAACACGCTATTGACCACAATATCCACGGAAGAACCAATCAAATCCTTGCCGTTCTCCACCACAATCATAGTACCGTCATCCAGATAAGCCACCGCCTGATTTTCTTCCTTGCCTTCCTTGATAAGATAAACCGTCATCTCTTCCCCGCTCATAACCACGGGCTTAATGGCGTTAGCCAGCTCATTCACATTCAAAACCCTAATGCCCTGAATACCCGCCAACTTGTTGAGATTATAATCATTGGTGATAATCATGGCATCATAATCCTTAGCCATCCGCAAAAGTTTGGCATCCACATCAGGAACATCGTCATAGTCATCATCCATAATGGTAACCTGCTCCGCATAACTCTTTTGCAAGTCCTGTACCAAATCCAGACCACGGCGCCCCTTGGCACGCTTCATACTGTCGCCGGAATCAGCCAGTTTTTGTAATTCAACCAATACAAAATTAGGCACAACCAGCCGTCCGTCCAAGAATCCTGCCGCAAGAATGTCCATCACCCTGCCGTCAATAATGACACTGGTGTCCAAAAGTTTGTTATTGCTGTATAACCTGCTCATGGACACTTCCTCATTGTCAACAGTTTCCTTTGCCACACTTCTATTGCCCCTTATACCGGGAACTCTTGTGAAAAAGCCAAGAATATCATTGCGTTTCCGCAAAGCCACCTTTGCCCCCACCAAAGCCAGAACAAGTGCCAAAATTACTGGAATGTAAGGGCCAAAAACAGGCAGATAGGAAAAAGGCCCGCCTGCCAAATTGCCCACAATCAAGCCAAGAACCAAGCCCATTAGCATAACAAAAATATCACTGGTAGGCACTTTTGCCAGCATCTGCGCCCAACGCTCGCTGTAATCCAAAATGCAGTCGCTGATGATTGGGGAAACTTTGAAGCCAATCCAAGTGAAACAAAACATACTCAGCCCGCCGGTGATTAAACTGCCGGTGGGAATCTGAGGGTTATTCATATCATAGCCCATCGCCTCTGTGATGAAAGGTAAATAATAATCTGTGACTATGAGGCCGGTAATAACAAAAACCACAGTGATGATGGTGCTGAAAATTTTCTTAATCATTCTCTTCTCCTCCTTTCCTGAAAGATTTAGTGAAGCAAAAAATTCAAAATCTCCACATAGTTAGTTATATTATAGTATTTTCTTTTTGTTATTTCAAGGGAAGAATAGAAAAAGAAAAAAAATACCCTCTCTTTACAGAGAGGGATAGGGATGTGTGAAAACTACATCACAAAATTAAAATTTGAGAATCACTTTACACCGCACCGGGATAACGATGATATACAAACTCATAAATCAAATTTGTATAATCTTGCAAATTATCATTATACGCCTCAGGCAAGTTTTCGTATAAATCATCATCAATAATCTTAAGCATCTTTGCCCTTGTTTCCTCTTTGTCCCGCCAATTGCTTGTATTAGCAATATTATCCTTTATCTTACGCAAAACATCTACCGCAAGCCCCTTAATCTTTTTTATATCCTCTTTGGACAAATTTTCCTTATCCGCAACCAACTTATCAAAAATTGCTAATTCCTCATCATTCGTGAACCCTTCACGAACATAACGGACTTCCTCCTGCTCCAGTTCTTCCACAAGTTTCATAAGTTCGTTAAATATTTTTTCAATCTCCGCCTTATCCTGACTCCTATTATATTCTTCAATAATTTTTTGGTAAGTTTCATAATAATTTATCCGTTCAGGATTAACCGCCATCATTCTCTGCAAAGTTTCCTCCGCCACCAACATCAATTCCCGCATAACGGTAAATTTATGTTTTACCTTGGCAAACTCTATCTTTAACAACTCAAAATTAATCTTGCTAATATCAAAACTTTTTGCTTCTGCCACCATATTTTCCGTTTCAATATGGCTACTGATAATTTCATTAATCTTAACCATCAGTTCGGTGGTATCGGCATACCGTCTTTGAACAGTCAACTCTTTTTTTATTTCCGCCATCGCATTATATTTCCGCATTATATTTCCGCATTGTTTCCGCATCAACCTCACCCCTGTTAGTATGCTTCACAAGACGGGAACATTCATTCACCAAAGTAAGATAATTTTTGCGGATAGCAGAAGTACGGCTCAAAGCATCAACCGCATCATGCAGATACTTTATTTTCAAGAATCTGTTATATGAGGAAATGACATCTTCTATATTTTGCCCATATTGCAACAAAAATTTTTCTGTTTCTGCAACCAATTCACCAATACGCTCAACTAATTTTTGCTTGTCAATAAAAGGTTCCGCTCCGCCTGTTGCCTCTTTTTTCAACAGTATAATCTGCCAACGCCTTTTCCAACGCTTTGACAATTCCCACATAATCAACAATCAAACCATTGGCTTTGCCTTCAAAAACACGATTGGCACGGGCAATAGTTTGCATTAATGTATGTGCCTTCATGGGCTTGTCCAAATACAAATTTGCCAGACAAGGCACATCAAACCCGGTCAGCCACATAGCACAGACAAATACCACACGGAAATTGCAGTCCGCATCCTTGAACTCTTTGTCCAGTTCCCGCTTTTCCGTCTTAATCCTGTGCGGTTTGAAATCAACACCCCATTTCTCAAAATAGTCCAACTCATTCTGTTCCTGACTCACCACCACCGCCATTTCCGTTTCCCTCATCCAGTTAATCTTCCGTTCCAGTTCCAATGCTTCCTGTTGGGTGGCGGACTTTAACTCTTTGGATAATTCCTTTATCTTATCCTGCCAAAATTTTTGCACATAATTATACATCAGAGCACACTCTGCCCTGTTGATACACACAAACATTGCCTTGCCCGTCAGCCACAAATCGGAATAATGCTCCACAAACTTTTTGGCAATACCTTCCAAACGTGGCTTTGCCAAATGAATATGCAGTTCTTTGGCGAAATCCGCCTCTAATTTTGCTTCCTGCACCGGGTCTAAATCTGCCTGTTCAATCGCATTCAAAATCTCATTGGTAATTGCAGGATTGTTCAATTCCTTAATCTTGTCAGCCGCATTTTCGTAATAAAGCGGCACAGTGGCTTTATCATCCACCGCCCGTTTGAAATCATATACAGAAATATACCCGCCAAAAGTACGCTTGGTAAGTTCGTCATATTTCAACAGCGGCGTACCCGTGAAGCCGATTATGGATACCCGTCCGAAATCAGGCAACAATTTTGCCATATTCTCCGCAAACACACCATATTGGCTGCGGTGTGCCTCATCACTCATTATCAAAATGTCGTGGTCCGGATAAATTGGCGGAACATCACTTTTGTTAAACTTTTGAATAAGCGAAAAAATAAATTTACTGTTATTTTTTAATTTTGTTATCAAATCATCACCGCTTTGGGCAATATATTCCGAAACCTTACTTTTTAAAAATCCGCAACTTTCAAAAATTCCGCTAATCTGCTTGTTCAGTTCCTCCCTGTCAGTCAGAACAAGAATGGTGGGCGACCCCGATGCCTTACGCAAAATCTTGTTTGCCAAAAAGACCATTGAATAACTTTTGCCGCTGCCCTGAGTATGCCAAAACACACCAAGTTTGCCGTCACGCAATTTACGATTATAATATGCCTGTACTGCGGCATTAACGCCCAAAAACTGATGGTTGCGTGCTAAAATCTTAGTCGTTTTCCCTTTCGCCTTGTCATACAAAATAAAATTCTCTACCAAATCAAGAAAATTTTCTTTTTTGCAAATTCCCCTTAACATCGTTTCAAAATGAACATTCCCCTGTTCCTTTTCGTCCAACCGCTTCCACTCATGGAAAAATTCAAACTTGCTGCCCAAAGTCCCCACTTTGGCTTCCGGACCGTTGGCAAACATCACAATGGCATTATAAAAGAACAACTGGGGAATGGTGGACTGATAATCCGTATAATTATCCTCATAGGCATTACGGATATCCACGCTCATTTTCTTTAACTCTACGAACAACAAGGGAATACCATTGACAAAGCCCACAATGTCCGTCCGGCGGCGGTACAAATCCCCATGTATTTTCATTTCTTTGACCGCCAAAAAATAATTGCTTAAAGGATTGTTAAAATCAATTAAAACGGCTTTTTTGGTATCAAGCGAGCCGTCCGTTTTCTTCACGGTAACCGGCACACCGTCTTTGACAAGTTCATATTTTTCCTGATTGATTTGCAGCAGGCCTGCGGAGGCAATATGGCTTTCCAAAATCTTGATGGCTTCATCAATCTGTTCCGCCGTAATCCAGTCATTAAACTTTTTTAATGCCTCACGGACATAGCGTTTCAGCAAGACCTCTTTGTAACTCGTCCGCCCCAAAGTCCCGTTTTCGCCAAGTGTTTCCTCGTTATAGGCAAAGACAACATCCCAACCCAAAACATCACGGAGCAAATCCCCCGCCGCATTTTGCACTAATTCATTTTCGGTGTAGTCATAACTCATAAGCACACCTCAATTTCCCCATTCATCAACTTGGGCAACAACCTATCTCTTGCCTCTTGTGCTAAACAAATTTGTTGTTTTGCTTTTTCCATTTTAGTTTGCAGATTTTCTAAATTATCATTAAACAAATCTAATATATTTTTTGGGGGAACAAAAAGTAATATTTTTTCAATCATACCTTTTGTTAAAAACTTAATTGTTGACCCGCTTGCCCCTTGAAATAATTGTGCCAACTCTTGTTTTATAGCAAAATATAATAAATGGCTCTTCATCAGTTTAAGTGGGTAAAAAACTAAAAAAACAATAGAAAACCATATTGGTCCTGCTATACTTGTAATAACCAGAAAACAAGAAAGTAGA
>JAZLLX010000038.1:0-25103 GCA_045598345.1 Acidaminococcaceae bacterium
GCATGTGTTTTTCAATCTTTTTCGCAAATTCCATAAATTTGGGTACTCAGGACGTTCTCATTTTGTGCCACTACAAGGTATAGTAAAAATAATATGGTTTTTAGTTTTTTACCCACTTAAACTGATGAAGACCCATAATTATGGACAATTTTCGCAAAGCGAAAATTCCCGATTATAATCACAGGAACATTTTACCATATTTGTTCTTTATTCTTTGTTCTTTGACATTTCTTCTTATCGTAGCGGGCGACCCACCCCGTCTTGCCCGCCTTTGTTCCTATCGGCAATCCACCCCGCCCACGCCTGGGCGGGAAAAACAGTTCGTCTACATCTACCTTTTTAACTTTTAATCAAAGGAACATCTTACCACAACTTTAAGCTTTAAGTTTTTATCTTTTCATTAGCGACAGCGTAATTGCTCACCCCACCACCGACCTTAAAAACTGTGTCGGTCCCCCGCCCCTTTATGGGCGGACGAGGGTTCGCATAACCACTGACTTCCCCTAATTCCTGATTCCTAAATCCTTTATCCTAATATAATCACAGGAACTTTTTACCTTTCCTAATCCCTAACCCCTAATCCCTAATCCCTATTTATAATCACAGGAACTTTTTACCATAATTATTCATTACTCATTATTCATTATTCATTAAAAACATACCGCCCCATCACCGCTCTTGCCACATGGTACCCGTCCAATGCCGCACTCATTATACCGCCGGCATATCCTGCCCCTTCACCGCAGGGGTACAAATTGGCATGCCTGATGCTTACATAGGTTTCACGGTTACGCAAAATTCTTAAAGGGGCGCTTGTCCTTGTTTCCACACCCGTCAGCAACGCCCCGCCGTCAGCAAATCCCTTTATCTTTCTGTCAAAATTGTTGACTGCCAACCGCAATGTTTTGACAACATAATCCGGCAGTGCTTCACTAAGTCGTGCCGCCGCCACGCCGGGCCTGTAACTTGGCGGCAACAAACCATTTGTAGATGGTTCAGCACCACGCAAAAAAGTGTCTAAATTCTGTGCCGGTGCGTAATAATTTTTCCCGCCTAACCCAAATGCCAACTGCTCATAATGCCGTTGAAACTCCACTCCGTCAAGGGGATTGTGTCCAAAATCATCCCCCGTAACATTCACAACCAAAGCCGCATTGGCAACACCGCTGTCACGGTGAAAATTGCTCATGCCGTTCACCACTACGCCGCCCTGCTCCGATGCCGCCGCCACCACCTGTCCGCCAGGACACATACAGAAAGAATAGCAGGAACGCTTCAGATTATCATCATTATAGGTCAACATATAGTCCGCCGCCCCCAACAAATGATGACCGGCAAAAGTGCCGTATTGTGCTTTGTCAATCAATTCCTGGGGATGTTCAATCCGCAAACCAATGGCAAAATTTTTGGGTTCCATTGCCACGCCCATATTGTGCAACACTTCATAAGTGTCCCGGGCGCTGTGTCCGCAAGCCAAAATAACTGCCCCCACCGCAAGTTTTTCTGAATTGTTCAACACCGCTTTAGTGATGGTGTTGCCCTCAACTTCAAAACCCGTCACCTGTGAATTATACAGGACCTTGCCACCCAAATCACGAATTTTTTGCGACAAGTTGGCAACCATTTTCCTCAACCTGTCCGTTCCCACATGGGGCTTGTGTTCATAGAGGATATTCTCAGGCGCCCCACAATCTGCAAAGGTTTGCAGAATTGACCCCATCACCGGGTCATTGACCCTTGTGGTAAGTTTTCCATCTGAAAAAGTACCTGCGCCGCCCTCGCCAAATTGGCAATTGCTCGCAGGATTAAAGTCGCCGGTTTTCCAAAATGCTTCCACATCAAACACCCGCTCCGCCACCGGTTTGCCACGCTCAACCAATATTGGTTGATAGCCGTATTTTGCCAATTCCAAAGCGGCATAAAGTCCCGCAGGACCTGCCCCGATAATCAAAGGCGGTGCGGTTAATTTTTCCGTACCAAACTTTGGCTCCGTTGCTTGTTCAACCTTGATTTCCTCCACATCTCTGTTTGCCAAAATCCGCTGACAAGTTTTCTTTGGAGCGTCCAGTTGCAGTTGCACATGGAAGTTCAAAAAAATATTTTCTTTTTTACGGGCATCCACCGCTTTTCGCACAATCTTTAAATTCGTAAAAGCAGTTGGACTAACCCCAAGTTTTTTTGCAAGTGCGTTTTCCAAAGGCATTTCCTTAACCAAGGAAATACGCAAATTGCGGACTAATAAATTCATTTGTCGTAAGAATGGGAAATCTTCTTTGCCACAGTGTCCTTTTTCATTTCGCTGTACAGATGTTCCACCATCAGCGCCTGCACATCATTGGCAGTCAGGAAGCGGATCAGTTTGCCGTCACGGGCAGCAGAAATATCACCGGTTTCCTCACTTACCACCAAAACCAAAGCATCGCTCTGTTCGCTCAACCCCACTGCCGCCCTATGTCGGGTGCCCAAACTCTTAGGCAGAAACTGCTCCGTCATCGGCAAATAACAAGTGGCCGCCGCCACCTTGTTGCCACGGATAATCACCGCCCCATCGTGCAGGGGAGTGTTCTTTTCAAAAATGTTAATCAATAAACCGCTGCTGACCAAAGCATCCAAAAGAATACCGCTGTCAACATATTCCTGCAAACCGATATTCCTTTCAAAACAAATCAGACAGCCCACATGCCTGCGGCTCATGTTGGCTATGGCATCCCCAACCGCCCGCAACATAGGTTCAATCTCTTCTGCATTGATAATGTGACTGCCGCCGAAGAAAGCCAAACTGCCCAGCCATTCCAATACACGCCTGATTTCCGGGGTAAAAACCACCGCTAAGGCAACCGCAAAAATCAGAAAGGAATGTTCAAGAATATAAGTTGTGTAACGCAAACCGAAACAATTTGCAAGCAGCATTCCTGCCACCAAAATAAAAAGACCTTTAATCAAACTGAATGCTCTGGTATTTCGTAAAGAGCGATAGCATCCGTAAAGAAACGCTAACAAAATCACCAGTTCCAAAATGTCTAAAGGTCTGATATTAGCCACAATCTGTGGCAAATCTTTTAAATTCAGCAGGGGCATTTTATCCTCCGTCCAATCTATAATAAATCTTTTCAGAAATTACTAAATAAAATATTAGATTTATTGTAACATTGACGGAAAATAAAGTCAATATTTTCTACATATTATTCTGCCAAATTTGCCAGATTTGTTTTTGTTTGTCAATTTGTTCACTGTTCAAAGTGCATTGGACCCTGTTCAAATCCGCCTTGGGCCCGCCAAAACTGTTTCTTGCCTCCACGCAATTTTCCGGTTTCAACACTTCATAAACATCTTTTTCCACTTCCGCCGCATAATTGCGGAATTCTTCCAAGGTCAGTTCACCCAGATATTTGCCCTGCCCAATGGCATAGGCAACGGTCTTTCCCACAATTTCGTGTGCCTTGCGGAAGGGAACACCCTTCTTCACAAGGTATTCCGCCAAATCCGTAGCATTGGAAAAATCATGGCAAACTGCTTCTTTCATTCTGTCCTTCTTCAATGTCATGGTGGCAAGCATATTTTTCAGTACAGTCAAAGTAAGTTTCAAAGTGTCTGCCACATCAAAGAACCCTTCTTTGTCTTCCTGCAAATCCTTGTTGTATGCCAAGGGCAAGCCCTTCATAACCGTAAGCATTTGCATCAAGGTTCCATACACCCTGCCCGTCTTGCCCCGTGCCAGTTCCGCAATATCCGGGTTCTTCTTTTGCGGCATCATGCTGGAGCCGGTGGCATAGGCATCGTCCAGTTCTATAAACCCAAACTCGGTACTGTTCCAGAGGCATATTTCTTCCGCCAGGCGGCTCACATGCATCATCAGAATGCTGGCAAAGGAAAGGAATTCCAAAATATAATCCCTGTCGGAAATGGCATCCATGCTGTTGCTGTAAATATCGCCAAAATGCAACTCTTCGGCAACAAACTGCCTGTCTATCGGCAAGGTACTGCCCGCAATGGCACATGCTCCCAAAGGCATAATGTCCGCCCTCTGCCAAACCCCCTGCAACCGTTCAAAATCCCGTTTGAACATATTGAAATAAGCCAGCATATTGTGGGCGAAAGTGATGGGCTGGGCCCTCTGCAAATGGGTGTAGCCGGGCATAATGGTATCGCAGTTCTTTGCCGCCAAATCAAGTATTTCCTCTTCCAGGCAAATCAGCAGTTCCCCCAACTCAACCACAACCCGTTTCATATACATGTGCATATCAAGGGCAACCTGGTCGTTACGGCTGCGGGCGGAATGTAATCTTGCCCCCGCCGCACCAATCATCTCCGTGAGCCGTGCCTCAATATTCATGTGGATATCTTCTAATTCTTGGGTAAATTCAAACTTGCCATCCTCAATCTTTTGCAAAATCTCTTTTAATCCTGCAATGATTTTTTCGCTGTCCTCCTTGGTAATAATTCCCTGACGGGCAAGCATGGTGGCATGGGCAATGGAGCCACGGATATCCTCACGGTACAACCTCTTGTCATAGGAAATGGACGCATTGTATGCGTCCACCCATTCACTTGTTTCCTTTGTAAATCTTCCGCCCCACAATTTTGGCATCTTACTTCAAAACTCCTTCTTTCATCAGGGCTCTAACTTTTAAGGGCAAGCCCAACAAGTTAATAAAGCCGGTAGCATCCGCCTGATTATATACATCGTCTTCGCCGAAGGTAACATATTCTTTGCTGTACAAACTGTATTTGGATTTTGTGCCGGCACTGATAATGTTGCCCTTGTACAATTTCAAACGAACTGTGCCTGTAACGGTCTTTTGGGTTTCGCTGACAAAGGCCTGCATTGCTTCCATCAGAGGGCTGAACCACATGCCGTCATAAACCAGTTCACTCATACGGATAGAAACAATTTGTTTGAAACTGCTGGTGGCACGGTCAAGACAAAGATTTTCCAATTCGTTGTGGGCATAGAAAATAATCGCTCCGCCGGGGTTTTCATAAACGCCGCGGCTCTTCATACCAACCAAACGGTCTTCCACCATATCGGTAATACCAACACCGTTGCGAATGCCGATTTCATTCAATTTTTCCACCAGCTCAACTGCCCCTAATTTTTCGCCGTTCACCGCAACAGGCACGCCCTGCTCAAATTCCAGTTCCACATATTCCTTTTTGTCAGGCGCCTTTTCAGGATAATTGGTCACTTCAAAAAGTGCATCCTGCGGAGCATTCCACGGGTCTTCCAAATCACTGCCCTCATGGCTCAAGTGCCAAATGTTCTTGTCCATAGAATAATCGTGGTCATGACTTACGGGAATAGGAATATTGTGTGCTGCCGCATAGTCAATCTCCTGGTCACGGCTGCGTAAATCCCATTCACGCCAAGGAGCAATAATTGCCAAACGGGGTGCCAACGCTTTCAAAGTCAGTTCAAAACGGACTTGGTCATTGCCCTTGCCGGTTGCACCGTGGCAAGCCGCATCCGCACCTTCTTTTTTGGCAATCTCTGCCAATTTTTTAGCAATCAGAGGACGGGCGAAGGATGTGCCGAGCAGGTATTTCTTCTCATACACTGCGGATGCCTTAACAACGGGCCACACATATTCCTCAATGAACTCCTTGCGTACATCCAAAACATAGCATTTGGAAGCGCCGCTCTTCAATGCCTTGTTCTTGATGAACTCAAAGTCATCACCCTGCCCCAAGTCAATGCACACTGCAATAACTTCACAGTTGTTGTAATTTTCCTTCAGCCAAGGAATAATTACACTGGTATCCAGACCGCCTGAATACGCCAATACCACTTTCTTAATTTCAGATTTTTTCATTTTTCCTCCTATATAAAAATTTTTATATTTGCACAAAATGCATAAGCAAAATTATAACATTATTTGAAAATTATTCAAGTACATTCTACAGTTTCTCGTCACTCATCAAAAGTGCCATAATTGCCTTCTGCACATGCAATCTGTTCTCCGCCTCGTCAAAGACCACGCTGTGACTGCCTTCCAACACCTCATCCGTAATCTCTTCCCCACGGTAAGCAGGCAGGCAGTGCATAACGATACATTCAGGTCTCGCCAAAGCCAGCAACTGGCTGTTCACCTGATAATTCTGCAACTCTTTGACCCTTTGGGCATGTTCCGCTTCCTGCCCCATAGATGCCCATGTGTCTGTATAAATTACATCCGCAGCTTCCGCCGCCTTTTGCGGACTGCTTTCCAATTCAATGCTGCAGCCGGTCAGTTTGGCATCTTCCTGTGCCTGTTTAATAATTTCCGCATCGGGCAAATGACTATCAGGGCAACATGCCACCATATTCACGCCGCACTTGGCACAGGCAAACATCAGGGAATGGGTCATATTATTGCCGTCCCCAATGTAAAGGAATTTACGCCCCTTGATTACCTGTAAATGTTCCTGCATGGTGAGCATATCCGTCAATGCCTGACAGGGATGGAGCAAATCAGTCAAACCGTTAATTACGGGAATGCTGGCATATTGTGCCAATTCCTTAACGCTGTCATGACTGAAAGTCCTAATCATAATACCGTCCACATAACGGCTCAAAACCCGTGCCGTATCCCGCACCGGCTCACCACGACCTAACTGGGAGTCCCTGTCGCTCAAATAAATAGCATGCCCGCCCAACTGATGGAATCCCGTTTCAAACGAAACCCTGGTACGGGTGGATGCCTTGCTGAAAATCATAGCAAGGGTCTTCCCCTCCAAAAATCTGTGAGGGACACCTTCCTTTTGCATCCGTTTCAGTTTTGCCGCCACATCAAGAATGAGGGCAACTTCACCTACGGACAAATCGTGTATGGATATCAAATCCTTATTTTTTAAAGCCATAAAATACCTTCATCAAAACTTGGCAAAAGCATTATCCAACGCTTTCACTACCTTATCAATATCTTCTTTAGTAACTACCAGCGGGGGTACCAAGCGTACCACATTCCCCACAGTTACATTGACGATAATTCCTTCCTCCAAACAGGACTCCAAAACAGGAGCGGCGGGCTTGGTGGTTTCAATGCCTAAAATCAAACCCCTGCCACGCACTTCATAAATCTTTTCGGGATATTTTACTGCCAGTTTTTCCAACTGTTCCTTAAAATATTGTCCCTTTTCTTTGGCATTATTGACTAAATTCTCCGCCTTAATCGCAGAAAGAGTAGCATATACATCCGCCATTGCCAAAGCATTACCGCCAAAAGTGCCGCCGTGGTCGCCATGTTGGAACACATGGGCAAATTTTTCTGTTACAGCAAAACCGGATACGGGGAATCCGCCCCCAATGCCCTTGGCAAAAGTCAAAACATCCGGTTTCACGCCAACATTCATATATTCAAACCATGCCCCTGTACGCCCCACGCCTGTTTGTATCTCGTCAAAAATCAATACTGCATCATATTTGTCACATAATGCCCGGACTTTGGCAAGATAATCCCGTGGGGGGACATGCACCCCCCCTTCCCCTTGAATTGGCTCCAACAATACTCCACAAACATTTTCATCCATCATTTGTGTCAAAGCGTCAATATTGCCATATTCCACATATTCATAACCTGCCGGCAATGGTGCATAACCTTCCTGATAATGGGGCTGGCCGGTTGCGGTCAAAGTCGCCATTGTCCGCCCGTGAAAACTCATCTTGGCGGAAATAATACGGAACTTCTTGGCATCCTTACTTGTGCCATATTTTCTCGCCAGTTTCAAAGCACCCTCGTTGGCTTCCGCCCCGCTATTGGCAAAGAATACTCTGTCCATGCCGCTGACCTCTGCCAAAAGTTGTACCGCCTGTGCCTGAATTTCTGTGTAGAAAATATTGGAGCAATGAACCAATTTCCCTGCCTGCTCACTGATGGCCTTCACCTGTGCCGGATGGGCGTAACCCAAAGAATTTACCGCAATACCGGCAAGAAAATCAATATATTCCTTACCGTTCTTGTCCCACACATGGCAACCCTTACCATGTTCAAGCACCAGTTTTTGTCTGCCGAACACCGGCAAATAATATTTTTCCGCTGTATCAATTACTGTTTGTCTATCCATTTCATTTTACCTCTTTAATTACTTCCGTACCCACACCGTCAACACTGAAAATTTCCATCAGAATGGAATGTTTTTCCCTGCCGTCAATAATGTGTGCTTTGGCAGCGCCACCGCTCAATGCCGCAATGCAGGAACGGACTTTGGGAATCATTCCGCCGTCAATCTTACCGCAAACAATCAGCTCATTTGCCTTTTCAAAAGTTAAAGTGCTGATAAAACTGTTTTCGTCCGGATAAGCGCTGTAAATTCCCTTCACATCCGTCAACATCAAAAGTTTGGATGCCTTCAATGCTCCGGCAATCTCCCCGGCCGCCATATCCGCATTGATATTAAATGTTTCACCCTTATCACCAAAACCAATTGGGGCAATTACAGGAATATAGCCGGCATCCAAAAGCACATTGACAATCTCGGTGTTCACCTGATAAACCTCACCCACAAAACCAATGTCCAGAAGTTCCACCTTGCCGTCTTTTACCACATCTGCCAAATGCTTCTTTGCCAACAAGAGTTTGGCATCCTTGCCGTTCAAGCCCACCGCCTTGCCGCCAATATTATTCAAGCGTGCCACCAAATCCGTGTTCACCTTGCCGACCAAAGCCATCTCGGTGATGCCCATGGTTTCAGCATCCGTAACCCTAAGGCCTGCCACAAACTCAGTTTGCTTGTTATACACTTTCAACAAGGCATTTATTTCCGGGCCGCCACCATGCACGACCACAGGACGCATACCTGCCTGTTGCAGAAAAACAATATCCTGCAAAACACTGTTTTTCAGTTCATCATTCAACATGGCGTTGCCGCCATATTTCACTACCACGGTTTCCCCTTTGAATTCACTCAAATAAGGAATTGCCTCCAACAAAGTTTTAACCTGAGTGCCGTTAATAATCATTTGTATTCCTCCTTATTGTAAGTCTAACATTTTCACTTAAGATTCTTCAGTAAATCTATTGCGGATTGCCTAATTTTCTCATTACTAGTCAAATCCAAACATTTCTGAATATCTTGTCCAGCTAAATCTTTTCTCTTGACGGTATAGAACGCATACCCACGAATATAGTAAGCTACATCACAATCTGGCTTTAGTTCAATAGCCCTATTACAATTTTCTAACACATCTTCAAATTGTTTTAATTCCAGATGGCAAATCCCTCTGTTAACATATGCATCGACGTAATCCTGCTTCATTGATATAGCCTTGCTACAATCAATGATTGCGGTTTCAAACTGACCAAGCATTCTATAACACTCTGCTCTACCATTGTACAACACCTCAGGACGATTAAACCTCAACGTAATAGCTTTGTTGTAATCTTCCAACGCATCCTCGTACATTTTTGATTTCATACGACAGATAGCTCGACCAAAATATGCATCAGCATATTTCGGCTTCAGCGTTATAGATTTATAGTAGTCTGTATATGCATTACCATACTGTTCTAAATGTAGATAACAATTCCCTCTGTTAATGTAGAAAGTAGCATCGTCTGACTTCATGGCTATAGCACAATCATAATCTTCTAATGCCTTTTCATATTGCTTCAAACTATCATAACAAATTCCCCTACCGTTGTATGCTTCAGCAAAAATCGGCTTTTTAGCAATAGCTTCGTTAAAACATTCAATCGCACGCTCATACTCTGACATAGTATATGCATCTTTCCCTTTTTCAAACCACTCCACAGCTGTAAATTGTTGCTCATTAACAGCTAACTTTTCCTTCAATTTTCGTTTTTCTGCTTCATTATGGACAATCGTCAATTGCTTCTTTAGTTCTTCCAATTCCTTTTGCACCTGCATGTAGCTGTTTTGCACTTCAAGATACTTCCCCTTGTATTGCAAATCACCTTGAACCTTTGCCAACATTTGTTCAATATCATCAGTTTCAATCTGCACAACAATATCAGAAGTGATTTTCATTTGTCCATCTGATGTTAGCACTCTGCTTATTTTAGGTGTTTCCCGATCCTTCATCAATCCAACGGAAACAACCTCAATTTCATCCATTTCTACCTCAGAAGCAGTGACTTTAGTATAACTTTTCACACAAACAGCAACCTTTTCTGATGCCTGACGTCTTGCCATTTGAGTTGCACGATCGGCAGCAATAGATGGGGTTTCGCTATCACTCATAATGTAGCTAGCACTTTCCTGCACAACAATAACCTCGGCCTGAACATTTGCTCCCATTAACAACAGAAAAGCAAATACTCCAACTTTTAGAAATTCAAACATACACACCTCCATAACTTTTTTTCATCTTCCCTTACCAGAAAACTCTCAAACATCATTAGACATGGATTATACAACTCGAAAACCAAAACTTTTAAAGATCGTTACTAAAACAATCTACACCTAGTCTTTCCCTGATGATGCACTCCTTTCGCTAAAAACAATACAGAACTCAAACTATACAACATATTTTCCATCAATCTACTGCCATCAAATCAAAGATAATTACTTGTTGTACTTCGTACAATTCTACTATGATAATGCGTTGTAAACCATACACTCTTTAGGTGTGATATTCCCCATTTATCTTTACATACTCATAACTGAAATCACAAGTCCACACTGTCGCTTTTGCGTCCCCTGCCGCCAAATCAATCTCCATAGAAATTTCTTTTTCCGCCATAATTGGTTTCAATTTTTCCAAAGCCACATTGCAGTTCAAACCCTTTTCCACCAGACGGACTCCGCCGATGGAAAGATTAACCTTGTCCGCCTCCATCTCCGCACCGCTGTAACCTGCGGCACAAACAATTCTGCCCCAGTTGGGGTCTTCACCGAAGAAAGCGGTTTTTACCAAAGGTGACTTGGCAATAGCCATAGCCGCAATTTTTGCCTCTGCAAAATTCTTTGCTCCAACCACATTCACTTCCAAAAACTTGGTGGCACCCTCACCATCATGGGCAATCATCTTTGCCAAGTCAATGGCTACGGTCTGCAACAACTCATAGAACGCCGCATAATCAGGATGTTTGTCGCTGTCAATCATAGCATTGCCTGCCAAACCATTAGCAAGCACAATCATGCTATCGTTGGTACTGGTATCCCCATCAACCACAACCATATTGAAACTGTGGTCTGCAACCTCTTTTACCATCTTCTTCAAAAGTTCCGGAGCCACCGCCACATCCGTTGTCAAGAAAGTAAGCATAGTCGCCATATTGGGATGAATCATCCCTGCCCCCTTGGCAATACCAGCCACCGTAACCGTCTTACCTCCGATTTCCGCTGTATAAACACTATGTTTGACAAAGGTATCCGTTGTCTGAATGGCCTGGGCACAACTCTCGCCCCCATCCTTGCTCAATGCGGTCACAGCATTTTTAATACCCTTACGCACAATATCCATAGGCATAAAAGCACCAATTACACCCGTACTGCAAACAAACACCTCATTCAAATCAATATTCAAAAGACCTGCGGCAAAACTCTGCATTTCACGGGCATCCGCCAATCCCTTAAGGCCTGTACAAGCATTGGCACAACCGCTGTTCACCACAATGGCACGGGCATAATCTTTTTTGTTGACTTCCCTGTCAACCAGAACCGGGGCGGCACACATTTTATTTTGTGTGAACACCGCACCGCAAGCCGCCGGACTTTCACTGAAAACCACAGCCAAATCCGCCTTGCCGCTAACCTTTAATCCGGCAGTTACGCCTGCCGCCACAAAGCCCTTCGGGCTTGTCAACCAACCATCTGTCTTCTTCATATCTGCTCCTTTACAAAACGTTAAACTCGTCCGCCCCTAAAGGGGCGGGGGACCGACACAGTTTTTAAGGTCGGTGGTGGGGTGAGCAATGAAGTACACCCCCTGCAAGTTCATCTATCTTTTGACATACGCCGTCAAAATTGTTAACTATTTCAAAATTACTTACTCTAAAAACTTTCAATCCCTTTGATTCCATTGTTTCATTTCTACTTTTGTCATATTGTTTTTGTCCATCTTGATAATGTCCGCTGCCATCTAACTCTATAACTAAATTTGCTTTTTCACAATAAAAATCTGCAATGTATTTTTCAATTATATATTGTCTTTTAAATCTTAACGGGTATTTTTGCAAAAACATAAACCATAATTTTCTTTCCCATGGGGTCATATTTTTTCGTAGTTCTTTGGCATATACAGTTAGTTTTTTATTTCTTTGCAACATATCTGCCTAATTGCTCACCCCACCACCGTCCTTCTATGTTCCTTTAGACGGTCCCCCGCCCCTTTATGGGCGGACGAGGGTTCGCACATACTCCAATTTCCAAAATCTAATCACCGGAACTATTTACCACAATTATTCATTATTCTTTATTCATTATTCATTAACGAAGCAATAACTAATCAAGGATAAATAGGTAGTGCCTCCAACCCCATCTGTTCAGGCAAGCCGAACAACACATTCATATTCTGAACCGCCTGCCCTGCAGCGCCCTTAACCAAATTATCCAAGCAAGATACCACAATCACCCTGTTAGTCCGTCTGTCAATCTCCCAGCCAATATCCACATAATTGGATGCCCGAATATTCTTCAGTTCAGGCATTACGCCCTTACCCAAAAGACGGATAAAATATTCACCACCATACATACTCTCAAAGGCATCAGCCACCGCCTCATCCGTAACATTGTCCGCCAAATCCGCATAACAGGTTGCATATATACCCCTGTCACAGGGCAACAAATGTGGAGTGAACTGAATAATCACATCTTCCCCTGCAAAATCACTGTATGCCTGCTCAATCTCCGGGGTGTGCCGGTGATTTGCCACGCCATAGGCCTTAAAACTCTCATTGACGCTTTCATACAAACTGCCTAATTTCAAGGAACGGCCTGCACCCGTAGTGCCGCTCTTGGCATCTACAATAATTCCCTTGGTCTTCACCAATTTATTTTTCAGCAACGGCACCAATGCCAAAATACTTGAAGTGGTGTAGCAACCGGGATTGGCCACCAATTTTGAACCCTTGATTTTGTCACGGTATAATTCCACCAGGCCGTACACCGCTCTCGTAGTGGGGTCAAGATGTTCCACCTTATACCATTTTTCAAAAACCTTGGGATCTTGAAAACGGTAATCCCCGCCCAAATCAATAATCTTTACATCCTTGTCCTTTAATTCCTTGGCAATCTTCATAGCATGCCCGTGAGGCAAAGCCAGAAAAATTACATCGCTTGCCTCCGCAATCCCCTGAAGATCCTGCATACTTGTCAAACTTTTCTCAAAACGGTTCTGCAAATGGGGATACATTTTGTTCAACATTTCCCCAGTACTGCTTTCGCTGGTAACCATAGCAATTTCTGCCTTCGGATGCCCCAGCAGCAACCGTACTAATTCCACACCGGCAAACCCGGTAGCGCCAATAACACTTGCTCTCATGTGAAACCTCCTTTGGAGTCGGAAAGAATTTTTGCAAACTCTTCCCCATTTTTGATATGTTAATTGTAGGACTTTTTAGAAAATTTGTATATAGTTATTTTATGTTTTTTTATTTTGTGTTATAATATTTGCATTATGTTTAAGAAAATTATATTAATTGTCATAATAGTTGCAGGTCTGTACGGATTCAATCACTTGTTCACAGACAGTCCCACCACCCTGCCCAGCTATGCTCCGGGTGACAGAGTGGAACGGCCGCTTAACCCCAATGCGGAAAGAGTCAAGGAATTTGTCTTAAGATTTCTTCCCGCCAAAGAGCAATGGCCTGAACCGGCGAAAGTTATGTACTATATGGTGTTTATGGATGAGGTTATCCGCCCCATTCAGGCACGGAAGGACTACCTGCCTTTGGACAGTTTGGGAACCGATTTGCAACATGCGGTCATTGCCGTGGAAGACCATGACTTTTATTCCCACAGTGCCGTAAGTATTAACAGCGTTATCCGTGCCATTATGGTCAACACCAGTGCTGGTGAAGTGCTGGAAGGCGGCTCCACCCTTACGCAACAGTTGGTTAAAAACCTTTTCCTTACCAGTGAACAGACCATGAGCCGCAAGGCCTTGGAAGCCATGCTGGCCTTGGTTATGGAAAGCAAATATTCCAAAGACGAGATTTTAGAAATCTATTTGAACTCCATATATTTTGGTATGAATTGTTATGGTGCAAATCAGACATCCGACAAACTTTTCAGCAAAGCACCAATTATTTTGCGGCTTGAAGAAGCCGCCCTCATCGCCGGACTTCCCAATGCCCCCAGTGCCTTGAATCCTTTTGAAAATCCCGTTGGAGCAAAGAAACGTCAGGAAGTGGTGTTGGATGCCATGCAGCGTTACGGCTTTATAACCCAAAGCCAATGTTGGAAAGCCAAATCCGCAGAAATCTATTTATCTGACGGCAGCATTCTTACCCACGAGGACAAAGTAGTTTTATAAACATAAAAAATAGCACCGTCTGCAAATACAGATGGTGCTGTTTTTATTTTATACATTCTTCTTTTTCTTCGCTTTATTCTTCTGCGGATAAATACATATTCGTACATTCTTATCCACTCGCCGCATAACCTTAACCATATTATCTTCAGCAACCGCAATACAACCATATGTATATTTGTGAGTTCCCTGACAATGTAAAAAGATAGCGGACCCCTTGCCAAACACACCTTCCTTGTTGTAATCAATGAACAAAACATAATTGAATTGCGGAACAAAATCTATAAGCCGTTCCCCGTCCTCGCCGCATTTGTGATTCACTTTGGTAACATCTACAAACTGATTGTAATTTTCCCTTTCACCACAAATGTCCATCTTGTCCGTCAGCTTGGTGTAAGCCATTTTAGCGCTGGGATTATCTTTTATACCAAAAGCCATTATTATTCCATAGTCCCCAACCGGTGTGCGTTTGTCCCCCTCTTTAGCTTTATACAAACCTTTTTTTCCTAAAAAAGCTTCACACCTTAAAGTTTCCAGCCATTTCTTGTCTTCTGTTTTTTCCAATAAATATAAAGTTGCCAAACTCTTCCTTTTGGCAGATTGCTCAACCAAAATCAACTGTTTGACATCTTTGTGGTCAAGATATTTTTGAACATACTCATTTCCTGTTCCGTAGCCGATTGCCGCATTTTCATTAACAGATTTACTTTTTGCAAATGCAGATTGCGTAAAGTTGACACACATGCCCGCTATAAGCACTGCCAATAAAAATCTACATAATTTTTTCATTTTAACCTCACTCTTTCTTTTTATTTATAACCCTTCCCCATACCTCAACCAAATTGTCCAACGACATACGGGCATTGGCAGGACTGGTGGACGGCAAATAATAAACTATAGTCGCCGTTGGTATCTGTTTTGCAAAATATTTTTTGAAAGCCCTTGCCGCCTTGCCGCCGTTACAAATGACTGTATCAATATGAGGGTGTTTTTGGAGAAACACAACTAAATCATTTGGCTGTTCGGCAAGAATATCACTGTCCAAACTCCCCTCACGTTCACAATTAGCCAAAGTATCCCACAAAGCAATCTTGTTCCGCAACAAAAGTTGTTTTTTCTCTGAATATTTCATATCCGCAACTTTATTCTGCAACAGCATTTGCATCAAAGGCCAAAATCTGTTCTTGGGATGAGCATAGTATTCCTGCTCTATTAACGATTTAACTCCGGGCATAGACCCCAAAATCAATATCCGAGAATTTTCATTTACTATTGGCAAAAAAGATTTACACAACATTATTATATTGTAGCATAAATTTCAATTCAATTCTTCACAAATTTTACTTTCAGCACTTTCTGTTGTCTCAAATTATTTGTCTTTAGCATTCTCCTTTCACTCCAAACTTTGTTCACTGAATTAACTCGTCACTGAAATACTTTTAAAATTGCAAAATTGAATTTTCTTTGTGACGTTACTTTTGTCAAATGTAACGTAACAATATTTTCTCAATTTTATCGTTTTGAACACGTTGAACTGAAGAGCAAATACAAAAAGCCGTCCGCAAAAACAATTACTCTATTTTGTCTTTTCTGTTACGCTGAACAAAGAAAGATTTTCCAGTTACTTGCAACATTACTTTTTCTACAACGTCAAGATCATATTCGTGCAGTAAAAATGCCGGAATAACTGCCAAATCTTCAATAATACTGCCCGACAAATGATAACCCGCTTTATGTAATAAATTCTGTGCCTCTGCATAGGATAATTCCATAGCCAAAGCCAGTTTGACTGCCGTTGCTTTTTCCACTTTGGCATTGGGGTCACTGTTTAATCTGGAAATGACCTGTCTTGCCACATTAACCTTTTTGTACAAATCCGACGGTGTCATATTATGGCGTTTTAGCAAAGCAAAAAAATAATCTGAAAAAGTCATCCAGCCGGAAATATTCTCCGTAAGAATCCCCAATATAATATCATCATATATACGCTGTGCGGTATATAATTTACCACCTTCAACCGCTTCCACCTTTGGTAAATCCTTAAATATTTTGTATTCTTCAGGATATGCTTCAGGTTTAAAGACACCTTTGGTAATATCTTCTATAATTTGCATGCCTACGCTGTCAAGTTCCTCATCCGCTCCATCCAAATAAAACAATCTCGGTCCGAAACTTAACAAATATTCTTCATACGTTTTGTTAAATAATTCTGAATATACTTTCATATTTCAATCCTCTCCTTTATTGTTATTTTACCACATTTCCCGTCATTTTGCTTTTTCAGTTTTTCTTATATTCACAAATGCCTCAACTGCCCCATGACTTTCCTCAAAATCAGAAAAATCTTTTTTCAATCTGTTATAGTATGGTTTCAAAATTGCATCTTCAAAATATTTATCAAGAATCTGTTCCGCAATAAGCTCAACATCCAAACCATTTTTCAATGCTTCCAGGCAAAGTTGGTAAACCTCATCGTCTAACTCTAAATTCTCCAAATACACCATATAAAAATCCTCAAAAATCTCAACCCTGTTTCCTTTGTGGGTTGTTACAGTGCGTATATATTCGCCCAATTACCCCACCTCAATTTTCTTATTGTCATTTACTATCCCCAGCACTAAAGTAATAATGTGCATAACCGTTGGTACGAAGGGAATAAACACCAAAACCAAATCAAAAAATCCGCCAATTATTGGCAATGCCGCCAAATATTTTTTTTCAATCGCCTTACCCCTAAAAAAGGAGAACACAGTGAGCAGGATATAAAGTGCAAGAGAGCCAAACAGTTTTCCTCCCAAGGCAAATCCTGTTGCATTGGAAGAATTAGTCCCCATTGCCCCAATCAGTCCCATATTAGACACCCACGGCCAAACATAAGTAAGTGCCATCACCACCAGATAACTTACCACAAACACCCAAGTTCTTTTCATTTTTCTTTCCTCCTTAAAATAATTCAACTGACGTAAGTATTCTTACATCTTGCAGAATTATTTTACACAATCTTTCCATAAATTTGGTCAATAGCGTATTGACATTTTTATTAAGCTATTGCTTATTCACTCACAATACGCTATTATTAACACACAGGAAAGTTAAAACACTATGATAAAATTTGAAAAAATTAAACTTTACAAGGAGATTGGAAATGTTCAAAGTGGAATTGGAATTCAAAAAAGACGTACCGGCAAATATTTTTAATACTGTGAAAAAAATTTTTATTGATGAAGGAATGACCTGTTTTCTTGACGAGAACGAGAAACAAATATTTACTGATTCAGAAGATACTGGTTTTATGAATATTGAAGCGTCTTTAATCAGAAGTTATGAGGAAATTCCAAATATTTCAACAATGCTTAACAGGGCTCTATGGTTTCATAATAAAAAATGTGAAAATTTAATGGAAACGTTTTATTATGAGGAGAAATAAAACCAATGTTCAAAGTTGAATTGGAATTTGATAAAACTTTAGCAAAAGAAGCCGCCAACAGCATGTGCGACCAAGTTGACGAAATTTTTGCTGTAGAAGGTATCCCTTGTGTAGAAAGTTCTTTTGGAAAAAGAGTTTATTGGTGTAAAGATTGTGGAGATATAATGTGCGGTGTCTTATCAATAAACGAAAATAAAGAATTGGTTTCACATATTACGAAAGCATTATTTTTTGAGGAAGGATTTGAACCTCAGGATTTAATAACTGAATGTTTTAATTTTGCTGATAAAACAAGTTCTTAACAGATGGTAAGATGCAAGATATAGCAGAATACAATAAAATAAAAAGAATTGATAAAACAATTTTTGAGATAATAAAATCCTGTAAAATATATTAGAAAAAAGAGAATAAAAATGACCAATGAAATTATAAAAAAAGCCGTTCAAGAATTTACAAATCAAGCATTGAAAAAGATTCCTAATGATATAACCGAAATTTACTTGTTTGGTTCTTGTGCAAGAGGAGATTATGATAATGAATCAGATATTGATGTTTTTGTTGTAATCAACCCATCCAAAAACTCTTTAAGAAAATCCAAAGATAAATTACTTGATATAGCCAGTGATATTGGCTTAGAAAATGATGTATTTTTATCACTAACAATAAGCGATAAAAAAGAATGGGAAAAAAATAAAGATTTTTCATTGTTATACAAAAACATACTTTCTGAAGGTGTACAATATTATGGATAATTATCTTGATTTAGATATAATCATTAAAAATTAAACTTTACATGGAGAATGGAAATGTTCAAAGTTGAATTGGAATTTGATAAAACTTTACCAAAAGAAACCGTCAACAGCATATGCGACCAAGTTGACGAAATTTTTGCTGAAGAAGGTATTCCTTGTGCTGAAAGTTCTTTTGGAAAAAGAGTTTATAGAGATATTCATGGTAATAATGATTGGAGCTATATGTGGGCAAGTTTATCTGTCATAAGTTTAATTGACGAAATTAAAAAGAATATAATTAAAGCAAAATGGTTTAACAATAATACATACGAAAATTTGTTAGACGGCTTTTTTAACTAATTGTCTTTGATTAAGATATGGCCACTACAAAACGAATGTAAACTTTACAAGGAGATTGGAGATGTTCAAAGTGGAATTGGAATTCAAAAAAGACGTACCGGCAAATATTTTTAATATTGTGAAAAAAATTTTTATTGATGAAGGAATGACCTGTTTTCTTGACGAGAACGGGAAACAAATATTTACTGATTCAGAAGATACTGGTTTTATGAATATTGGAGCGTCTTTAATCAGAAGTTATGAGGAAATTCCAAATATTTCAACAATGCTTAACAGCGCTCTATGGTTTCATAATAAAAAATGTGAAAATTTAATGGAGACGTTTTATTATGAGGAGAAATAAAAACAATGTTCAAAGTTGAATTGGAATTTGATAAAACTTTACCAAAAAATCAAGTAAATGAATTTTGTAAAACAACAGATGAAATTTTTGAAGGCGAAGGTGTTTCATGTGCAAAAAAATCATTCGGAGAACGTATTTATATTGACGAAAATGAAGCAGAAGGTTATGGAAATATTGGGGCTGCTATTGTTCTAATGAGTGATTATCCTGATTTATTTAATGCTGTAAAGAAAGCGGTATGGTATCATAATGAAAAACGAGAAAATATGATGGGGGTTGTTTTTGAAAAGTGTTTAAAATAAGGATAGATAAATGATATATGTCACTGGGGATATACACGGTGATATTAGCCGTATAAATGTTAAAAGATTCCGTTATCATTGGGACGAAAATGATTTTATTATCATTGCCGGGGATTGCGGCTTATTATGGGCTAATGAACCTACACCGAAAGAATTAAGTTTATATAATTGGTTGGCTAATCAGAAATTTACAACATTATTTATTGATGGCAACCACGAAAATTTTTCAAGGATTAAAGCATTACCAGTTGTAGATTATATGGGTGGGAAAGCACATAAAATCAATGATAAATTTTATCATTTGATGCGTGGGGAAGTTTATAACATTCAAAATAAAAAGATATTTGCTTTTGGCGGTGGAACGTCTATTGATAAAGATTTACGGACTCCGTTTATATCATGGTGGCCTGACGAAATATTTAGTGAAGAAGAAAAGCAAAACGCTTATAACAATCTTGAAAAAGTAAATTATGAAGTTGATTATGTAATTACCCATTCGGGCCCTAAAAGCGTAATGGGTGATTTCCCGTTACACATGAAAATTTATAAAAGCCCTTGTCCTGTTGAGAACTTTCTTGATGAACTTTATAAAAAAATAAAATTCAAATATTGGTTTTTCGGTCATTATCACTATAATTGTGACGATAACCCGGCTAAATGTTATATGCTTTACACGCAAATTAAAACATTGGAATAACCAGATATATTTATTTGAAAGGAGCAAAAATGACAATCAAATTGTTAAAAGAAATTTTTGTAAAATGCAATATCCCCGATGATGTTACTTTAATGAGCGACAGCATGTGGGAATGTGACGAAACAGACATGAATGGGGTTTATTATAACCAAAAGACAAAAACTATTATTTTCACGCAAAGAAAGGAAAAAAATATGACGATAACCCTGATTATAAAGCACTTTATTTTTATGACGGAATCAAAGAAAAGGTTTTTGAAAGTTGGAACTTAAAATGTTCAAAGTTGAATTGGAATTTGATAAAACTTTACCAAAAGAAACATTAAATATCCTATGCGATGTTACAGACGAAATTTTTGCAAGAAAAAATATTTCAAACATAAAAAAATCTTTAGGAAAAAGGACTTACTTATCTGAAAATTTTGGTGATATAAGTGCTGTACTTTATTATTTTGACAAAATTGATGAACTAAAACAACATCTTTCAAAAGCCACAATGCATGAAAACAATTTTTCTGAAAATTTAATTGAAACTTATTTTAATCTTCAAATAGAAAAATGATATGAAAAACGAGAAGATATGATGAGCATTGTTTTTGGGAATTGTCTAAAATAAGGATATATAAATGATATATGTTACTGGGGATATTCGCCGTATAGCTGAAATCTATTTATCCAACGGCAGCATTCTTGCCCACGAGGACAAAGTAGCGTTATAATTATCAGATAAAAACAAATCCGTTATTATCGACTAACGGAACAAATGCTATAAAGGAAGGTACTAAAAATGAATGAAATATCTTTGTACACAATAGAGGATTTCATATACAAGATCAAAACATCAGAAAAAGTAACTGTATTGGGAAAAGCACTATGCTCAACATGCCAAGATAATCCTTATGGTTATGGTTTCTTTGGATACCTATCAAATACAGGTAACGAAAACGAAAATAACATAATACGATTTTTCATTAGTAATCAAGATAAAAACTCATCTAAACTCATAAAAAAAATAAAAAATCTAAAGCATGATGAATTTCTATATATCTCTGGAAAACGAGGAACATACAAAGGCAAACCACAATTACAGAACATCACTATAATAAAAAAATTCAAAAATAATCAAGATAAAGAATTACCTATTGAAATGAAACATATTGGATTAATCACGGGTAAATCCTCAAAAGCAAAAAAAGATTTCGAAAATATCTTGAACGCATATAATCCAAATAAAATCTTAAAAAAAGTAGAAGTTTTAGAAGTCGACTTAAAATCCCCAAAAGAAAGTCCAACATTAATTGCTAATGCAATCGATATTTATTCAAGCAAAAAATCTATTGATGCAATTTGCATAATGCGAGGTGGAGGAACTTTTTTAAATATTTTTGATAACAGCAGAATTATTAAGGCAATATTAAATGCTCAAAAAAACGGCAAATACATTATTACTGGTCTTGGTCATGCCGAAGATTTTACTCTATCTGATTTATTTGCTAATTTACCTGCAAATACTCCAACTGATGCAGCATATAAGTTCGTTATGTACTTTAAGAACAAAGCAATTTCAGAATTTAAAAACAAATTAAATGAAGTAATACAATCAACAAAAATATAACTGGTAAATGTATTTTTCTTTATCAGTAATAATGTGCACTTAAATCTTTATCCAACAAATAAATATATTTCTGAAACACCATTTGAAAATACTTCTAACACTCTTTGCTTAAACTCTTTTACCATAATTTTAGTAATTAAAATTTTAATAATTCAACCATTCATATAAAATCGCGCCTTCTTTTCAACATGACATTGAACGAACATAGGATATAATTTTAACTTGTTATAAGTTTTTTTACGAATAACAATTAGGTCAATACTTCTTTTGAAATTTCTGTTTTTCAAATAGCATAATCTTTATTTTCTGTTTGTTCTCTACGAGCAAATGAACCAACCAAGTACACTTTGCATAGTTTTAGGGCAATACCGCATAATTAAGAAAAAACCCATTGTTTCAAAAAAACAGCATTGAAAAAGGTAATTTTTGATTCAATGGTGTGATTTTTTCAACATATATCTCACATATTATGTACAGAATTAAACAGCCGTGTATCCTTAATTTTTTTTGTGCGGTATTGCCTTAGTGTTTCATAAATTTTCTTACCTACATTTTTAATTGTTTCAAATTCTTTTTATCTCTCGCATAATTCTCCTTTCACTCTAAACTTTGTTCACTGAATTAACTCGTCACTGAAAAAATTTTAAAATCGCAAAATTGAATTTTCTTTGTTACGTTACTTTTGGCAAATGTAACGTAACAATATTTTCTCAATTTTATCGTTTTGAACTCATTTTACTGAAAAGCAAAAACAAAAAGCCGTCCGCAGAGCGAACGGCTTTTTGTTATGAAGAAGAGAATAGTTTAGTTAGATGAATTGGCGTCAGCAATAGCTGCACCGATGATTGTTCCTAAAATCAACCCGCCGACTAATACTCCAACTCCATCGTGATGCCTGTCATGATACACCACATGTCGGGGCGGTTCGTGATGAATATGGCGTACCTCGTGGCGAACAGGTCTTGGTGCCGATTTATGTACATGATGGGCAACGGGCTGCTTTTTGTTGCCATGGCTCATGTGCTGAACCTGCTTGGGCGGCTGGTTGCCATGTTTTGCTGCCGCACAGGCAACACCGCTTAGAGGAGAAACAAAGGTCAGACCAACTAATACTGCCGCAATAATTTTTGTACTAACAGATTTCAAAATATTTTTCATGATTCCTACCACCTTTCTTTGCTGTTGCTTGTATTCTACAAAGAAATTATGGCAAAAATATGACAAAAATTTTTCATTACAAAACTTAAAAAGCCGCAGGCAGAGCCCACGGCTTAAATCTCCAATTTGGTGGAGATGAGGGGAGTCGAACCCCTGTCCGAAAATATTGGTAGACAAATTTCTCCGAGCGCAGTCATCATTTGTTTGTTTCACATTTCCCCAACCTAATGACGGGTCAAGAATTTGCTATTCCGTTAATCTTACGCAAAACTACGGAATTTGTTTCACGCCAGCCCGACTATTGGCCGTTCATCTTCGCCGCCAGGCAGAACTCAGAGAACGGGGTTGCCCTTAGGCAGCCATTGCAAAATTATTATCTGCGTTTAGTTTAAGTTTCTACCGTTTTAAGTGAGAGGCAGGATCACTGCTCGCTTATTGAGTAACAAGTACCCCCGTCGAAACCGGTACATCCCCGAAGGCGTTACCGCCAATATGGGGCAAATCCCTAAACAGATTTGCCGGTTGGAAATATCATTATACACATTTTTTGATTATTTGCAAGGGTTTTCTTCGTTTTTTTTAATTACATTGCGAAAATTTTACGGAAGGTTTTGGACGGTTTCCACACATTCCATTTTACCATAAAAGCCGAAACCGCTAAAATGCCAACACCGATAAGCAAATTAACATATATGTTATCTATGCTCTTCAACAAACTTTCTGCTACAGATATAACCATCCACTGCCAAACATAGATATCTATAATATTCTCGCTTAAAAATCTTAAAAACGCAGGTATTTTCCCTTTCGTGAGCCGACACACAAAATAATATATGGCAAACCAAACACTGACAGTCCCCAAGCCGCAAAGATGATTCATTCCGTTTAGACCATAATAGTCCCCTGCCGTAAAACTTGAACCGAACGAAATAGCATTACTGATGCCATAAACATCCATAATCACATCTGCCAAATAAGCGGCAACCAAGCCAACTAAAAAGAGTATTATTGCACCACGCATCTCTGAAAACCCTTTTTTGTAGCAATGTCCGACCAAATAACCAAACAGTGTAAAAGGCAACCAATTGAAAAACGGGAAAAATGACCACTCATTTGTCTTAATAAACATCCCCAGAAAAGTATCTGCCCATACGCTGCCGGTCGTAATAAAATCCGTCCCAACCACTGCTGAAACAATCACACATGCAGCAAGCGTCACAAGGACAACATATGGTCTTTTGCGTTCCTCACAACGCAACAACAGTCCCAAATACACCATTGCCAGGGCTGCAAAAAAATAAATGTCAGTAGCAAATAATTGTGGTACGCAAACAGAAGAATTCTGCCAAATTCCTTCCCTAACCCAAAGTAAAATACATTGTTCAAAAATATTTACAAAAATACCCAAGGCAAACAACATCAGCGCCTGCCGGAAACATTCCCCCTGCTTTTTAGTGGAACAGCAAACAAAAAGAAATCCCATTACAAATATAAACATACCCGCTGCCGTCATATTGCCAAAGTATTCAAAGGCCGCCGCTAAAAACTTTTCTACGGGTCCCTCTACCATTTGAAGACCATTATATACACCTTCTTCATAAGTGTGAACAATAACCATATAAATAATTCCCAATCCTTTGGCAAGATCAACATATGGTACCCTATTCATTTTCTGTGTTCATACCTCCAATTATCAAATACATTATTTGCAAGCGCTTTCTTGTTTTATTTTGTGGTCAATGATTCTTCGCCCTGCCAGTTCCACCAATAAATCCTTCAAACTGATGCCCATTTCCACCATCAAAACCATCACATGATAAATCAAATCACAAATTTCATAAATGGTTTCTTTTTTATTTTTGGCATGAGCGGCAATAATCACTTCCGTGCTTTCTTCCCCAACTTTTTTCAAAATTTTATCTAACCCTTTTTCAAAAAGATAAGAAGTATAAGAACCATTTTGCGGTACCGTTTTACGTCCTTTAATTAAAGTCAGTAGTTGCTCGTAGGAAAAATCATTGCGTTGCTTACTGATAAACAAAGTATTGGTAAAGCAAGATT
>JAZLLX010000039.1:0-1314 GCA_045598345.1 Acidaminococcaceae bacterium
TGAACAGGATGCATTTATTGATGGGAAATGTAACGTTTTAGATAAGGGTATTTTGGATGTTGTCAGCAACTGTAGGGTTAAAGAGTTAAATTTTGCAGATGGCAGTACTCTGCAGGTTGACGGCAACAAAATTCAGACGAAACCTGCCATTACCTACACAAATGCTGTGAAAGCCGATGTCAATTCAAAACTCATCATCAAAAACCAAAAGAAAGGCATAAATTATAAAATTGTCCAAAAAGCGCCGGCTTTGCTTATGTCAAGCGGACCTATGCTGGGTTCGCCCGTGCCCAACGGAACTGAAGTTTATGCTGAAAACATAGAAGATTGGGAAAAAATTGTTATGTCTTCCTATGGTATGGCGTTAGACCTTGATGCTTCTGTGTTTGATGGGGAGAATCTGACATTGTGTTTTGAAGAAGACCCGAACTTGTCCAGTTATTCAGACATGAGCAATATTGTCAGCGGACTGCTCAATGAGCCGGAGGGTATGGCATGGATTGAGGATTTGTCCTTTATGCTGGCGCTTTTGCCGGAAACGGATGCGGAAATGTATTTGGAAGTACTGAACAACTCTGTCAACACTTTGGCAAACATCAACACCTTGGCAAATGTGCAGGGCGGTGTAAGCGCCATCAGTTCCTTTGCAGGGAACAGTATTCAAAGCAATATCGGCACGGGCTCAAGACCTATGTTAAGCAACAGGGGTCAGGTTTCAGGTTTCAGGAAGGTTAGTACTAATGAGAAGGACAGGGCTGCCATAGAAACAGTGGAACAAGGCAAGGCGGGTGAAGTAATGCCAAGCCAATACGAAGAACCTGTATACGGCAAAGAAGTGTGGGCGTCTTTCATTCACAACAAAGAGAAAATAGAAGGCAGGAAAACAGGACACCTGGAACAGAACAGCACCATGCAGTACAACGGCACAGTTGTGGGGGCAGACCTGTGGAGCGGCAGACACGGATTCGGCGGGGTGGCGCTGACCTATGGCAGCGGCAACACCAATTCAGGACAAATAATAAGCAATGTGAAAAACGAAGCGGACTATTACGGCATAAACGTCTATAACAGGCAGGACGTGGGCAAATTCAGTTTCCTGTATGACGTAGGATTCACCTATGGCAAGAACGATGTAACCATGAGCACCCTGGGCGAGGAAGACACAACAGCCAAACCCAAAGTAAGGGCATATACCCTGGGGTTCAAAGTGGAAGAACCCATAAGAATTGGCGGAGCAACGGAACTGACACCCTTTGTCGGGGCAAGATACACCTTTGTGAAAACAAAGGAATATGAAAACAGCTTGGGACTTGG
>JAZLLX010000040.1:0-16730 GCA_045598345.1 Acidaminococcaceae bacterium
GTCAGCAAGATAAAGATTTATCAATGTCTGATACGGAATGTGATTTTCTTCGGACATTGCCTTAAAATACTCAATCGTATCATTATTGATATTAATTGTTACCTGCTTTTTCAAAAACTTAACATAAGGATTTTTTACCCCCTTTGAAAAATCATATTCTTCTTTCATATTACACACCTCCCACATATTGACTTGTTTCTGTCTTTGTTGCTTTTTCCAATGTTATGCTTTGTTTGATTTATTTTATTTTTACTTTCGTCCCATTCAAAAGTTATTTCATTCATAATTTTTGTCAACACCTAAACCCGCTTACGAACATCAATCGTAAGCGGTTTTTAGTTTTTATTTATTATAATCTACATTCCTATCTGCAACATTTAATGGTTCATCTGGCGGTGTATCTGAATATTCCAAAAACTCAGCAGGTGTCATTATCAAAGGCCAGTCAAGATGAGCGTCAAGAAAATCTTTATCTCCTGTAACAATAACATCTACTTTTCCTGCAAGTGCCGCCCTCAAAATCGGTCTGTCCTTAACATCACGGATTTTTCTTTCAGAAAATGCTACCCTTGCCGGTATTTTAACCACATCCGCCAAGCTCTCAATCAATTGCAAAAAACATTCCATTTCTGCTTTTTTCGCAGTAAATTTTGTTCCTATCTTTTCCCTAAATTCGTCAATATTAACTTGACAAACTACAAACTCGTCATTTTCAAAGGACTTAAAAACTGCTTTTGCCGGTATTCCTTTAGAATTCAATGCTGCAGAAATAAGAACATTAGTATCAAATAATACTCTCATTTTTCGTACTGACCACGCATGGACTTAACCCATTCCATAATCTCATCTTCAGAGAATTTTCCGTCATATTCTTTCATTGCCTGTTGAAATGACTCAAAGGCATACCGCAGAGAATTTACCACACGAATATTATTACCTTCTACAATAAAAGTAATTCTGTTCCCCTTCTTCGCCCCCAAAACTTCTCTCACCTTTTTAGGTATGGTTATTTGTCCCTTATCAAGGATTTTGGCATCCTCCACAAATTCTACACTATTCATAATTCATTCTCCTTAAAGTAGTAAAGTAGGAAATTCTGAATTTATTATAATTCCAACCATTGTTAATGTCAAGTTGTTTTTAGTCATACCCAATTTTCTACACTCAACCCTTTAACTCTCCCAAACTCACGTGTATTGTTGGTTACCAAGATAAGTCCTTCCGCCAAAGCGTGACCAGCTATCAGCATATCCATTGGACCAATAATTTGCCCCTGCTCTTCCAAATCTGCCCGTATCTGTCCATATTTTTCCGCCGCCTTAGCAGTAAAATCCAAAACTTTAATACCGCTAAGCATTGAATACAGTGCTTTTTTACTTTGGGTCTTCATATTTGACTTTTCTGCACCATATAACAATTCCCCCAAAACAACAGAAGAAATACAAACACCGTCAATTTTATGCCGTGCAAAATTCGTGAAAACATTTTGATATTTGTTCTTTATCAAGTAAATAATGATATTAGTGTCAAGCATATATTTCATAATTGCTCACGTACCTGCAAAGTTCCTTGATTTCTCCCCTCGGCAAAGAAATCATCCGGAAATTGCTTAATCCCTTCAAAAAACATTTTCCACCCTGCATCTTTAGGTGTAATCAAAAGCATATCTCCAATCTTGTTAATTAGTACCTCATTGCCTTCCATACGGTATTCTTTGGGAATTCTAATCGCCTGACTTCTGCCATTCTCAAAAATTTTTCCTATCATTCTCCTCACCTCCCAAAAGCAGTATATATCATGGTATATATTTTGTCAAGTGAAGATTCAAAATACAATCAATGGAACATCAAAGAAATTAAAAGTTAAAAACTTTAATCTTAAAACTATGGTAAGATGTTCCGTTGATTAAAAATAAAAACGTCCGCTGTATGCGAACTTCTTTCAAATTCTTTTCTCTCCTCTCTTCACTCTCATTACTGAACTCACTCTTCAACAAAACGCAATTAAAAGCGTGAAAAGTAAATTTCAAAATGACGACATTCTATATCAAAATGTCGTCATTTTAGAAATGAGATTTTGCTGTTTTAAATGCTTTTGAACGCTGAGTGAAAAGCAAAATAAAAAAGTCCGCTTAATGCGAACTTATTTTCCCTCTTCTTGAAGAGGGTGGCTGCCCACAGGAACACAGGGGCAGACGGGTGTTTTTGTTTATGCGAAGCATTCATAAACTTTTTTTCTTCTCTCGTATTTTATAATCTATTTGAAGTTTTCGTTATAATGCAAAAACTCCCACCGCAAGCGGCCCCCCCTCTTTAGAAAAGAGGGCAAACTTTCGCACTATGCCAACTTCCCTGCTATAATCACCGGAACATCTTACCATAACTTTAAGTTTTAAGTTTTTATCTTTTCATTAGCGTCAGCGTAATCGCTCACCCCACCACCGTCCTTCTATGTTCCTTTAGACGGTTCCCCGCCCCTTTAGGTGCGGACGAGGGTTAGCACTATGCCAACTTCCCTGCTATAATCACCGGAACATCTTACCACAATTACGCATTGCGAATTACGCATTCCGCATTATATTTAATCACCGGAACATCCTACCATAATTATTCATTATTCTTTATTAATTATTCATTAGTAAAAGGGCTGCTTTCGCAGCCCCTTTGCTCACTTGTTCAATGCCAGTTTTAACACTTCGTCCACATTCTTCACGCCCACAAATTCCATTTCTTCCTTCACATTCTCCGGGAGTTTTTCAAGGTCTTGCAAATTTTGCTCCGGCATCAGCACTGTTTTAATTCCTTCCCTGTGTGCCGCCAGCACCTTTTCTTTCACACCACCAATAGGCAACACTCTACCGCTTAATGTCACTTCGCCCGTCATGGCAATGGCATCTTTCGTCTTGCGGCCGGTCAAAGCACTGACCATAGCCGTCACCATAGTAATGCCTGCACTGGGGCCGTCCTTCGGTATTGCCCCCGCCGGACAATGAATATGGATATCATCTTTTTCAAAAACAGTATCTTTAATTCCCAATTCTTTGGAACAACTGCGAATATAGGTCAGACCCGCTCTTGCGGACTCTTTCATAACATCCCCTAATTGTCCCGTCAATGTCAAGTGTCCGTTACCCTTGTAAGTAAGCACTTCCACTTTCAAAAGTTCCCCACCTACGCTTGTCCAAGCAAGACCATTCACAATTCCGACTTCACCTGCAACTTTCTTCTCATCATGTAGGAATGTGGCAGGTCCTAAGAATTTTTCTAAATTACGGACATTGATTTTTGCCGTTTCTATTTCCTTATGCACAATCTTGAAAGCCACTTTGCGACACAAGTCACCCAATTTTCTTTCCAGATTCCGCACACCGCTTTCCATAGTGTAGTCCCGAATAAGTTTTTGCATTGCCTTGTCGTCAACGGTCAAAACATCTTCACCAATACCGTTTTCTTCCTTTTGACGGGGCAGAAGGTGCCGCTTGGCAATCTCCATTTTTTCGTCTTCCGTATAACTGGTCAACTCAATAACTTCCATTCTGTCACGCAAAGCGGGCGGAACTGTTTCCATCGTGTTAGCGGTAACAATCCAAAAGACCTTGCTCAAGTCAAAAGGAAATTCAATGTAATGGTCGCTGAATTCATCATTCTGTGCCGGGTCAAGGGCTTCCAGCAAAGCGCTGGAAGGGTCGCCTTTGGAAGAATCCGAACCCAATTTGTCAATCTCGTCCAAACAAATCAAAGGGTTCAGGCAAGCACAATCCTGCATGGCATGTATAATCCGTCCGGGAATGGCGCCGATATAGGTACGCCGATGCCCGCGGATTTCCGCCTCATCCCGCACACCGCCCAAACTGATACGGGAAAACTTGCGGCCGATGGCCTCCGCAATACTCTCTGCCAAACTGGTTTTGCCCACACCGGGCGGGCCCACAAAACAAATGATCGGCGCCTTGCCGTCCTTCTTCAAAATACGGACAGCCAAAAATTCTAAAATTCTTTCCTTAACTTTTTCCAAACCGTAGTGGTCCCTGTTCAAAATTGTTTCCGCCTGCTCAATATCAAAATTTTCCTCATCCAATTTCCCCCAGGGCAATTTCAAAAGAGCATCCAGATAATCACGGATGACACCGCTTTCAGATGAATTTGTAGGCAGTTTTTCCAAACGCCGCAATTCATCCTTAATCTTATCTGCCACATTCTGCGGCAAAGGCATGGATTCCGCTTTTTTCTTGTAGTTCACCACCTCGTCCGCCACATCTTCCCCATCCCCAAGTTCCTTGTGAATGGCCTTAATCTTTTCCCGCAAATAAAATTCCTTTTGGTGTTTGTCTATCTGTGTCTTGGTTTCAATTTCAATATTGTTGCGGATTTTGGCGTATTCCAGTTGCTCTGTCAGCAAGTGCAACAAGTGAATCAGACGGCGTTTGACATCCCCCTCGCCCAAAATCTTTTCCTTTTCTTCCAAAGAAATGGTCAGATTGGCCGCAATAATATCACCCACCGTAATGGGGCTGGTCTGCTCATGCACCGTCTTCAAAACATCCTGGGGCACCTTCTTGCTCAGTTGTGCCCACTGCTCAAAGGACTCCACCAGCATGGTGCGTAAAACCTCTTCATCCGCACTGGGAACCCGCATATAGGCAAGTGTCTCAAAGTTTGCATCAAAATAGGGTTTGTTGATGGCGGCATCCTGAACATTGCTCAACGCCACACGCTCAACACCCTCAATCAAAACCCGCACCACACCGTTGGGCAGTTTCATATACTGCTTGACCACGGTCAGCGTGCCATGTTCAAACAGATTGTCAGCAGTTTCCTCTTTGTTGTCGTTACGCTGGGTAACAAGGAGCAGCCGCCGCTCCCCTGTAATCACTGCTTCAATCGCATTTATTGCTTTCTGCTTACCCACATCCAAACTGATAACCGTGCCCGGGAATATAATGATTCCCTTCACCACAACTATGGGTAATCTGTTTTCTGCATCCATCTTTCTTACGCTTTCAAAATTAACTCCGGCTGTTGTTTTTTCAGTACCGTATCTTCTGTAACAATAACTTTCTTAATATTTTCGTTGCTGGGGATGTCGTACATCACATCCAGCATAATGCTTTCAATAATCGCCCGCAGCCCTCTGGCTCCCGTCTTGCGTTTCAAAGCCAAATCCGCAATGGCGGAAAGTGCTGCATCCTCAAACTCCAAATCCACGCCGTCCATTGCCAGCATGGCCTTGTACTGCTTGGTCAAAGCATTCTTCGGCTCTTTCAAAATCTTGATGAGCGCTTTTTTGTCCAACTGCTCCAGGCAGACCGTGACCGGCAAACGGCCTGTGAATTCAGGAATCAGGCCAAATTTTATTAAATCTTCCGGCTCAACCTGTGCCAGAATCTCGTCAACCGTAATCTCATCCTTACGTTTGATATCCGCGCCAAAGCCCATGGTTTTCTTGCCAATTCTGGCTTTGATAATGTTGTCCAGTCCTGCAAAAGCACCGCCGCAGATAAACAGAACATTGCTTGTGTTCATCTGAATCAACTCTTGCTGGGGATGCTTGCGGCCCCCCTTGGGCGGAATGCTGGCATCCGTGCCTTCCAAGATTTTCAAAAGTGCCTGCTGCACCCCTTCGCCGGAAACGTCACGGGTGATTGACACATTCTCACCCTTGCGGGCAATCTTGTCAATTTCATCAATATAAACAATGCCCCGCTCTGCCGCTTCCACCTCCCAGTCCGCATTTTGGATAAGGCGGAGCAAAATGTTTTCCACATCCTCCCCCACATATCCCGCTTCCGTCAAAGTGGTGGCATCACTAATGGCAAAAGGAACCTGCAAAATTCTTGCCAATGTTTGCGCCAGCAAGGTCTTGCCGCTGCCCGTAGGCCCCAACATCAAAATATTGGACTTTTGCAACTCCACATCTTTTTTCGCATCAGGATTTGCCAGTTCGTAGTTGATCCTTTTGTAGTGGTTATACACCGCCACCGCCAAGGTCTTCTTGGCCTTGTCCTGACCGATAACATATTCGTCTAAAATCCTACGCATTTCTGACGGTGTGGGCAAATTTTCCAAAGCATCGGTTTTGGGCTTATGCCCCTTCTGCTTTTCATCGTTAATCATAAGATTGGAAAGAGCCACACACTCATTACAAATATATACACCACGGCCACTGATCAGACGCTCAACCTGATCCTCCCGCTTGCCGCAGAAAGAACAACGCCGGCCGTTTTCTCTATCCATAAACTGTAATCTCCTGTTTAATTAGTGACGGACTAAAATTTCGTCAATCAGACCATAGTCCTTTGCCTCCTGGGCGGTAAGGTAGTGGTCCCTGTCCGTGTCCTGGGCAATCTTCTTCTTGGTCTGCCCCGTATGCTTGGCCAGCACCTCATTCATTTCTTCCCGGATTCTTAAAATCTCCCGGGCATGAATTTCAATCTCTGTGGCCTGGCCCTGTGCGCCGCCCAAGGGCTGATGAATCATCACCCTGGAGAACGGTAAGGCAAAACGCTTGCCCTTTTCACCTGCCGCCAAAAGCACGCTGGCCATGGAAGCCGCCATACCCATACAAATGGTCTGCACTTGGGGCTTCACATATTGCATGGTATCATAAATTGCCATGCCGGCGGACACACTGCCGCCGGGGCTGTTGATATACATAAAAATATCTTTGTCCGGGTCTTCACTCTCCAAAAAAAGCAGTTGGGCAATTACCACATTCGCCACCGCATCATCAATGGGTCCCGCCAAAAAGATAATGCGTTCTTTCAAAAGACGGCTGTAGATGTCGTAACTCCTCTCCCCTCTTTCGGACTGTTCAACCACAATAGGTACATAATTCATTATTTCTCTTCCTTTGTTTCCTTCTCTGCCTTATCCGGCTTTTCAGATTTTGTTGCACTGTCAATAATAATACGGGCCGCTTTTCTGCGTAAAATATTCGCCAGCAACAGACCCATACTGCCGTTGTTGCGGATAATCTTCTTAACCTCTTCCAACTTGGCTCCGTGTTGGGTGGCAATGGCGCTGATTTCGGCGTCCACATCGTTCATATCCACCTGGATATTTTCTTTGCGGGCAATGGCATCCAAAACAATGTCCGCCTTAACATTTTCTGTAGCCGCTTCCTTTTGGTTCTCACGAATCTTTGCCATATCCTGACCCGTGTATTTCATGTATGCTTCCAAAGTCATACGGCGGCTTTCCAAATTAAGTTTCAGTTCCTCAACCATTTGGGTGATGCGGTCTTCAATCATGATGTCAGGAACCTCAAACTTGGCATTCTTAACCGCAGTGGTAATCAGGTCGTGCTCCCATTGGATTTGAGCATCACGCTCAGCCGCCGCCTTCAGACGCTCCTTGTAACCCTCTCTCAGTTCGTCAACTGTCTTGTATTCGGTTTCCTTGGCAACATATTCATCAGTAAGTTCAGGCGCTTCCTTACGCTTAACGTCTTGGATATTAACCTTGAAAACCGCTTCCTTGCCCGCCAATTCCTCTACAAAGTAGTCCTTGGGGAAAGTAACCTTAACATCGGTGCTGTCCCCCTTGCCCAGGCCGACCAACTGGTCTTCAAAACCCGGGATGAAACTGTTGGAGCCGACTTCCAAAGGATAGCCCTTGCTTTCGCCGCCGCTAAAGGGCTCGCCGTCCACCGTGCCGGCAAAGTCAATAATGGCAAAATCACCCTTTTCAATCTTGGTGCCTTCGGGGGTTACCACCATACGGGCATGACGGTTACGCAATTCTTCCATAGCCGCTTCCACATGTTTGACAGTTACACGCTCAACTTTCTTCTCCACAGCCAGACCCTTGTATTCTCCCAGTTCCGGCTCCGGTTTCAGAATCATGCTCAGTTTGAAACTTGCATCTTCGCCCTCGTTGAACTTTTCCTCTTCCACCTTGGGGTCAGCCACAGGCACAAGTTTGTGTTCTTCCAGTGCCTTTTGATAGGCCTTGTTCACCACCGTTTGGTAGGCCTCGCTCTTGATTGCCTCAACCCCGTAATGGTTTTCAATCATCCTTCTCGGCGCTTTGCCCTTACGGAATCCGGGAATGTTCACACTGTTGGCGATTTTGGTTACCGCATTCTTGAATGCCGCATCAACCTCCGCTGCGGGAATGGTAAGAACCAAAGTCCCTTCGTTGCCTTTTCTTTCAAAAGTGCTTGACATTTATTGTGTCCTCCTTAAACAATAATATATACATATTAAAATATAATCAAATATGCCGTATAATATTACCACAAAATTTGCAGTTTAGCAAGCAAAAAAGAAAAAACCCACCTGAAAAGATGGGTTTTGTTTTCTGGAGCGGAAAACGAGGCTCGAACTCGCGACCCCAACCTTGGCAAGGTTGTGCTCTACCACTGAGCTATTTCCGCAAAAGCGTATTGTAATTATATTCTCATTTTAGTTCTTTGTCAAGGATTTAATTTTTTCTTTGGCAGAATTAATTTTTTCTTTCCACCCGTCCAACTTTTCCCCTGCCTTTTCGCTGATAAACTTTGTCATCTTTTGTACCATCAGTTTGACATCTATTTCCCTGACTTCCATATCTTCATGGCCGTGGTTCAGATTTTGAAGGTCAAGCCAGGCCTTGTGCACCACAGCAACATTCTTGCCGTAACGTATTTCCGCTTTCTCTGTGGTCAATAAATTTTCCTGCAGTTCCAAAGTGCCTTTAAAACTTCCGATAACATCATTCACCCTTGCCACCGCTTTTTTTATTTCAAAACGCTTTAATTCCTGACATACCAAAGAAATCTCCAAATCATCCACACGGCAATCCCCAAAAACAAACTGCCCCTCATCCATTTTGGCGGTCATATTCTCCAAAACCAATTTTCCCTCGTTCACCGCAAGATTGGCACGGATATCCAAAAGTTTCCCGTCCCTTACATCCAGGTTTTGCGGCAAACTGTTGCAATAGGTGCAAATTACTCGCCAAATTTTGTCGCTGAAATAAATATCACTGATTATCACCCTGAACCTTTGCAAATTATGGTCAGTACTGTCAACGGAAATATTTTCACCGTCATAAACACAACCAAAATGCACACTGCATTTTGATCCCTCCGCCTTCACTTCGTTTTCTATCTTGCCGGAGAAATTTTGAAAACGGAACTCTTCCCCCACCACATGAAGCCGCACCTCACTGCTTTCAGTGGCAATACTGATATTGAATTTTCGCAGTTCTTCCAGTCCGGTGAAATTTTTTTCCAGCACTTCCCTGCCGGCAGGCAACAACTTCACACCATTTGTGCCGCCCTGTTCAGGAACAGCAATATCCACCTCCGCCCGGTAGAACCGCACATCTTTTATACAGTTGCAGAACAAATCTTTTTTGGCGGAAGGATAATCAAAATCAAAAAACAAATGTTTGAACCACAATTTCAAATATTTGCGGCCCGTACTGCCCATATCAATCATTACCTCCACCCTGTTGATATCGGCACTATAATTCCCGTGTGTCCAATGCAGCCGGTACAGGGTAACCATATTTGACTGGTATTGGGGCATATCATCAATTACAATGCTCTCATCCACATAATATTGCAAAACAGAGCAGATTCGGTTACGGACAAAATCCTTGATTTGGTCTTTGAAAAAGAGTTGGGCGAGCCATGAAAAAATACGCAAAATCCCCCAAAAAGCGGCACGCACAATGAAGGGAAGCAGCAGCACGCCCACCGCAATCAATATAGTATGCAATTCATGGGTTTGCACATAACTGACCAGTTTGTCCAAACTGGTCAAAGTGCTCATAAGTTCCTGACTGGGTTCCATAAACTCTCCTTTTTTTCAGGTTTCAGGGGTTAGGATAATGAGTAATTAGTAATTAGGAATTAGGAATGAGTAATTATGGTAAAGAGTTCCTGTGATTAAAATAAAAAGTCCGCTTTATTCGAACTTTTTTCCCGTCCAGGCGTGGGTTGAGAAAGCATGTTATGCTTTCGAGCCGGAGCACGCCTTGGAACATAGAGAGTGCGTAGGATGGGCAGGTGGATTGATAACTAATTAAGAATTATGAATTAGGAATGTAGAATGATGGTAATATGTTCCGTTGATTATATAGCAAATTACAGGAACTCTTTACCTTCCCTAATCCCTAACCTCTAACTCCTAATCCCTATTCATAATCACAGGAACATATTACCACAACTTTGAGTTTTTATCTTTTCATTAGCGTCAGCGTAATTGCTCACCCCACCACCGTCCTTCTATGTTCCTTTAGACGGTCCCCCGCCCCTTTATGGGCGGACAAGGGTTCACATAACCCCGCACACCTGAAACCCAAAATATAATCACAGGAACTTTCTACCATATTTGTTCTTTGCTCTTTGTTCTTTGACATTTATTTTTATAATTACGCATTGCGAATTACGCATTACGCATTAGATTTTATCTCATATTCTCAATAAAATCCTCAAACTGGTTCACAAGGAAAGGATGTCCGTAGACCTTCAAATCCCGCAAGGTCGTGCCATAGCTGTCATACCATGTTTCAGCCAGTTCCATCTTCAACCCTTCCATAGTGTACTGGTCCATCATCTTCAGGATGAAACGGTTCACCTCGCCATTTTCTTTTTTCACGTTCAAAGGAATGTAGCGTTCCTCACCCTGATATTTCTCTACCGTAATAGCCCAACCCCCGGGAATGGGCGGCAACCTCTTTGCCTGAATGAAATAATTGTCTGCACTGAAACCTACAAAACTCTCCCACTTGAAAATTTTCTTTGCATGCTTGATGGGATAACCGTTTTCATTACCCCATTTCACAATCTCATCACAAATCTCGTTATCATGAACAACGCTGGGAAACGTGGTCTCCTTCAAAATCTCTGTATCAGCCATTGCCAATATCCTCCTTACCGATAATATAAAAACTCAAAGTCCCGTCCACCAAAAGTTCGTTTTTCTCATCCACAATCTTGCAGTGGGTCCGCATCACATTGTTGCCATGCTGCAAAATCTCGGCATAACAATACACCGTTGCACCGGCCTTCACATTCTTGATATAACTCAGATTCATATCCAATGTGACGACCTTCGCCCCGTCCGTAAAACAGCACACCCCGCAGGCCGTGTCTGCCAGACCGCTGAAAACACCTCCGTGAACATAGCCATATATATTGGTATGGCATTTCTCGGAAATCTTCACGCTCATGGCCAAATGACCCCTGCCCACCTCGGTCACCTTCATATCCATAACCTGGCAAAAGGGATTATCCTCTACCCGATGAATTAAACGATTTTTAACTTCTTGTGTCATTTGCCCTCAGCAGTAACAGATTTATACTCAGAAGCCAACGCAATAACAGCCCACACGCCGGTAACAGCCAGTGCGGTCAAAACGCCCTCTGTGGCAATTTCCTGAAGCATAACCTGTGTGCTTTCCCAAGTCCTTAAAGCAGTCAGGAACGGAAAATCAGCAATTATCTCACCATGATAAATATGTTCAGCAACGGACAAACCGCTTGCTGCCCACAACATATTTCTTAACCAGGACAATTTTCTTACAGAGAAAATTCCTTCCTTTTGAGAAATACTGTGCTTTTCTTTCAACACATCCAGCCCGGCGGTAACAACAGTTGCCTCAACAACCGGAACAATAAAACATGCCATAATTATTTACCTCCAATAATGTAGTTAATGATATTATACCACAGACCTTATTTTTTTACCATATATTTTATGACAACTTATGGGAGCTTGAGTAGCCCCCGCCCTTGCGGGGGCTGTCGCTTTTAGGAACGTGGTTGCGACTGAGGATTGAGAACTAATTAAGAATTATGAATTAGAAATACAGAATGATGGTAATATGTTCCGTTGATTAAAAATAAAAAAGTCCGCTTAATGCGAACTTAACCCTCCCTTGATAGGGAGGGGCAGGGGTGAGTAGAAAACCCGCCACTACTGACAAACACAACCAAGCAAAAACAACTTACTTTTCTACTCATCCACCGCAAGCGGTCCCCCTTCCCTATCAAGGGAAGGTACTTCCGCACTATGCTGGCTTCCCTGCTATAATCCCAGGAACATCTTACCATATTTGGTCTTTGACATTTATTCTTTGATAAAGTGTCAACCTAATTGCTCACCCCACCACCGTCCTTCTATGTTCCTTTAGACGGTCCCCCGCCCCTTTATGGGCGGACGAGGGTTCGCAAAACCCTGACACCTGAAACCTAAAATATAATCACCGGAACATCTTACCATCATTACTCATTACTAATTACTCATTACTAATTTCACCTGTAACCTGACCCCTCATACCTGAAACCTAAATATATAATCACCGGAACATCCTACCATATTTGCTCTTTGTTCTTTATTCTTTGACATTTTTTATGATTCCGCATTGCGAATTACGCATTCCGCATTATCTTAATTGACACTCTTCTCCAAAAGTGCCTCCAGCATAGCGGTCAACTTCGCAATCTTTGCATCCTGCTCCGCTGTCTTTTCTCGCAATGCTGTCAGTTCCCTTGCCATAACCACCTTACTTGGCAATTTTGAACCCACCTGTCTGTCAAGGGCAAAGTTCAAACCAATGTTATACATATTATTGTCATTGCCCACTGTTGCACCGCAGTTCATGAACACCCTGTCGCTGAAGCGGTAGAACGCTCCCAGTGCCGCCGCCTTTTCGTTACGGTAAGCGCCAAGACCCGCACTGAAACTTATCTTGCTGTCCTCGTCATATACGGGATGCATTGCCGCCAAAGCCGCCGCCCCTGCACCGACTTTGTTTATTCTTGTTCCCAATCTTTCCATTTTGGAATGTATGCCTGCCACTTCATCCTTCAACGCATAGAATGCTTCACCCGTTCCCGATGTTCCCAACAAAGCATTTACTTGATCCAAATTCACCGCATCCGTACCTACTGTCGCTCTCGCCACATTCACAATCCTCCGTTCCGCACCCGGAGCGCCAACAGAAACTGTGTAGTTACCTCCGTCTGCTGAACCATGACCAAGGATAACAGAATTATTTGATGAGGAACTGACATTATTGCCCAATACAAAAGTATTGTTGCCGCTGATGGTATTGTCATTGCCAAATGCATAAGAACCTGAACCGGTAACATTATTCGGGTCACCGAAGGCACCGGAACGGGCGCCGCTGACCGTGTTGTTATTCCCCACCGCCGTGGACTTTTCCCCAGTCACCGTATTGTTGTAACCCACGGCAACCGCCTGGCCGGCATTGGCTTTGGAACTGTTGCCAAAAGCCAAGGCATTCTGACCTTCGGCCTCTGTATTTTTACCAATCATAACGGCAGTTGGATTACCGCCCTTGTGTACCAGTTCCGTTGCTTCTCCTCCTGAAGTAATAGTTACCGTTTTAGTTCCGCCGTTAATCTGGGTCAAGGTCAGGACATTGTCGGAGTAGCTGACATCAACAAAAGCCCCCCGGATTTGGCCGTAATTCACCGCATCCATATCCGTTGTTCCGTCTGCCACATTGGTTATTTTCTGCCCGTTGGCATTGATTCCGTCTTCGTCAATATATGTCTTTTTATTGACCTTCAGTTCTGTTTTATTCAGTTCGGAATAAATCGTCCCGTTTGCACTGACATTAACCCCTTCAGCCGTCACGCTGGCAGATTTAGTGCTGGATGAATCGGAGCTGTCCGTAACCTTCATACCATCATTTTTCAAATGAACATTCTTTGCAGTTGTACCAATCTCCACACTGGTAATTCCCGAAATATTATCCATTAAACCCACTGCAAATTTTGTTGTACCACCATCATCATATTCCGTGAACCCTATATTTTTACCGGCAGTCAGAGTTTTATCGCCTGTAACAACACTGCTGCTGCCCACATTGCTCACATCTATAGAAACAATTTCACCCCAACTTGAAGAAGAATTGTCATAAACCTTCAAATCAATGTACTTTTTCCCGTCACTGGCTTCCCTCACAATACCATCTTTAACATAATAATCCGACTTGGCATTAAGTTGCCCCACTGTAGCCGCATCCGTAGCATCAATACCATCTTTCACATTAGTAATTCTCCGTTCACCGCCGGAAGAACCGACTGAAATTGTGTTCATTGCAGATGTTACGGAATTACTGCCAAGGGCAACGGAATTTGCGTGTTCCGCTTTTGCACCGCTGCCGAACGCTATGGCATTATCTTTGCTTGCCAAAGCATTATTGCCAAAAGCAAAAGTGTAGTTTCCCGTTCCTCCGCTTGCTCCGGCAACCGCTCCCGTACCGAAGGCAAAAGAATTTTCACCGTATGCCTTGCCCCCAACTACCTGCGTATTCAATACATGTCCGCCACCGGCAAATGAACCTTCGCCGAGTGCTTCCGAACCATAGCCAACCGCAGTTGACGCTCTTGCTTCCGCTTTTGTTTTATAACCTAAAGCAACAGCATTGGTATCGGCTATTGTGTCCTGACCTAATGACACAGCAGCATAACCCCTTGTTTCTGCCCCTGCTCCAATTGCTACAGATGCACCAGCATTAACCGTCTTTGACCCATACCCTGCCGCCAAGGAATAATTACTTCCGGCATTTGATTTGAACCCCATTGCCGTTGATGCTTCCCCTGATGCAGTGCTTTCCAAACCCATTGCTACTGAATTAATATTTGTTGCCTCATTGCTGCCTGATGTCATTTTTATACTGGCTGTAGCAGTTCCTGCCGACCAAAGGGAATAAACCTGCCCCACCGTTGCCGCATCCGTAGTATCAACGCCATCCGCCAGCCCGGTAATTCTGCGTAACACACTACTGGACGCATCACCAACAGCCAAAGTATAATCCGCCACAGTTACGGAATTATTGCCCAAAGCCAAAGAGTTTTTGTGAATTGCCTTGGCATTATTACCCATAGCGATTGTTCCGGCGTAATCCACCGCTGCACCGCTGACACCTGCCACCGCATTCATACCGAAAGCAAAGGAATTTTCACCGTATGCCTTGCCGCCAACCACCTGTGTAGTCAATACATGCCCACCACCGGCAAATGAACCTTCGCCAAGTGCTTCCGAACCATAGCCAACCGCAGTTGACGCTCTTCCTTCCGCTTTTGTATTGTAACCCAAAGCAACAGCATTGGTCTTGGCTACGGTGTCCTGACCGAGCGCAATAGCGGCATAACCATCAGCAAAAGTTCCCGCACCCAGTGCTATAGCGGCACCGCCTACTGTTTTTGCTCCAAACCCTGCCGCCAAGGAATAATTGCCTTCCGCAGTTGATTTAAAGCCCATTGCCGTTGATGCTTCCCTTGATGCAGTATTTTGCAAGCCCACTGCTATTGCATAATCACCGGTTGCCTCATTATTTCCGCCAGCCATTCTTATACTGCCCGTGCCGCTTTGCCCCGCAGCCCACAAGGTGTCTCCGCCGCCACCACCCAAACTGCTCAAATCAAGATATTGGGCAGTTCCGTTACCGACAGTGGTAAAAGATATTTTCTTGGCACTGTTGTCAAAAGACAAACTGTTGACCGCATTTTTCACCTGTCCGTAAGTCGCCGCATCGTTGTCATTTACACCATTCGCAACATTTATTATCTTTCTCGTTAAAGTATCACTGTATGTGCCAGCCCAACTTGGCTCCCCCGCCTGATGACCGACACTAATAACATTATCCACATTGGCAACTGACCCATCGCCCAAGGCAACAGAACCGCTTCCCGATGTAGTTGTATATGCATCATGCCCCAAGGCAACAGAAGCACTTCCCTTTGCAAATGATGCATAACCCAAAGCAATAGAATTTTCCGCAGATGCATGTGCCATTCCCCCCAAAGCCATAGCATAACTTCCATGTGCCCCCGCATCATACCCCATCGCTATAGCGCCTTCACCAGTTAATTTTGCTTTGTAACCTAATGCTATGGCATAATTGGAATCGTCGTTTGAAATCTCTGCCCCATATCCCAAGGCAATAACTCCTTGTTGGGTTGCCAATGCATCATGATCCCCTGCAGTAAATGGCACCACGAGATAAATAGGGTCAGCCGCCCTTGCCACATTCCCCACAGACAACACACTCACCAGCACCGCCATAGCAAGTAAAGATTTATGTAATTTTGTCATCATAACAGCCACCCCCGATATCAATTCACAATGCACAATTTATACTATGGCCCCTTGGTGAAGGGGCTGTCGCCCATAAGTTTTTAGGCGGGCGACTGCGGATTGATAACCCCGCACCACAATTCACAATGAATCAGCAATGTAAAATTATGGACAATTTCACTGCACATAATTATCCACAACATTTTATATATTCCATTTAATTAAATATTTTAACACCTTTTCACATTTCGGACAAGGGAATTTTAGTTAAAAATTAAGAATTTTGGATTAGGGAAAAAGGAAAGTCCGCTTAATGCTGACTGACCCTCTCTTTGGGGAGAGGGAACAAAAGGGTGTGGGGAAACTCCACACATTTCACAACTTCAGCAGAAAGCGATACAACTTTAAGCCAAAAAAATAAATCTATCGAATCCATTTCATCACTTTTAATATATTGATTGATTTATCGCAGCCAACGCCCAAGCGTGAAAACTCTAACGAAAATTGAGATAATTATATAATTATCTCAATTTACGATAAACTCAGGTCACCTGTAAAACGAAATTCCCGTTTGTAAAGCAAAATTCCCGAAATCAGATGAAAAAAAGCATTTGTACCGCAAGATTCCCGATTTGTAAAGCAAATTCCCGTTTTGTAAATGAAATTCCATAGTTTTTTACTGTTT
>JAZLLX010000041.1:0-10402 GCA_045598345.1 Acidaminococcaceae bacterium
TGGTAGCGCTAAGGGGAATCGAACCCCTGATTCCGCCTTGAGAGGGCAGCGTCTTAGCCGCTTGACCATAGCGCCATGTGGCTCCCGAACCAGGACTCGAACCTAGACTAAATGATCCAGAGTCACTTGTGCTACCATTACACTATTCGGGAGTAAGAATATAACGCATAGTATTATATACATTCTTCTTGATTTTGGCAAGTAATTTTTACAAAGGTTTTTCGTAAGAGAATTTATCTATAGTATTCTTAATTTTTTCTGCCAGTTGCTCCGGCAATCCTTCAATATTCACATTCAAAAATCCCCGTACGATGGTGGCGGTTGCCTCTTCTTCGTTCAGTCCCCTTGCCATCAGGTATTCTATTTCTTCCGGGGCAATGCGTCCTACCGCCGCCTCATGACTCATCTGTGCATCGTTAGTCATGGCATCCAACTGAGGAATGGCACTGATATATCCGTCTTCACTAAGCATCAGGCCGTGACATTCCAGATGGGCTTTCACCCCTTTTGCCTTCCCCACCAATGTTCCCCTGTTAATGGCCTGTCCGCCCAAACAAATAGTCCGTGCCACAATTTCCGCTTTCGTGTCCGGCACTTCCAAAAACACCTTGCCCCCCACATCCATATTACAACCTTTAGGCACAACCAAAACGGAATTCAAACGGCAAACTGCCCCTTCGCCCACCAAGCGGGTCATGGGATTCATTTGGATATCCTCCGCCCCTTCCATATTGATGTAGTTGGAAATATAGGTTCCACCTTCGTCCACAATTACTGTGGTGCGGGGACGGACTTTAACCCCCTTCGTCCAAGCGTGAATCATGGTAAAACTCAGTTTAGCATTTTTCCCCACATACATTTCACTGATTCCCAAATGTTCCGCATCCTTAATTTCCCCTTCGGAAGCACAACCGCTAATCATATTCAATTCCGCACCGTCTTCCACAATTACCACATTGTGAACTTTTTGGCTGCTTCCCGCCTGACTGAGAAAAATACACGCCTGAACGGGGAAAACGATTTTCTGTCCTTTTTTCACATGGACAAAATAACCATGCTCTTCTGTTACATTGGCAGTGGCTTGCGTGAACTCATCCGTATCCGGCTTAACTGCCCGCCACCAATATTTCTGCACTAATTCAGGATATTTTTTCGCCGCCGTTCCTGTGCTCGTCAGCACCAATGGCTGTTCTTTTTGTACTGTGCTTTCCACCACACCGTCATCACTTTGAACAAAACTGGCAGAGCGTTTTTCTGTTTCTTCATAACCGACTTGGGCAATGCGGTTCAACAAATTTTTTTCCATTTTTACCTCCCGCACAGTTTGTTACTGCAAGTTGCACATTTGTCAACCACGCATTTGCCTGCCACACAAGCGCTGTAGCCACTTTGCTCAATACATTTCAAAACCTCCATAGGAGCATCCTGCTGACAAGTGATTTCACCATTGTAGAGTATATGGGCATGGGTGGCAGGAACATAATTAAGAATATGTCCCAAGTGGGTAATGATTAAAGCGCTATGCCCCTGACCTTGAATAATCTGTTTCGCCGCATGACCCACCAAAGCGATATTTTCAATATCCACACCGCTTTCCGCCTCATCCAACAAAAGCATTTCCGGGTTCTGTGCCATTAATTGCAAAAGTTCTGCCCGTTTCAATTCGCCACCGCTAAACCCATCATTTACGGAACGGTCCAAGAAATTTTGCATCTCCATAATTTTAGCCAATTCATCCACCTGTTCCGGCTTGGCTCCGCACAGTTCCACCATTTTTCTTAAACTCAATCCACGGATTGTTGGAGGCCTTTGAATCATCACCCCAATACCCAATTTTGCTCTTTCAAAACATGGCAAATCGGTAATATCTCTGCCTTTGAAATAAATTTTTCCGCTCACAACTTTGTAACGTTCAAAGCCCATAATAGTCCCCAGCAATGTGGATTTTCCCGTGCCATTGGGACCAAAGAGTACATGGGTTTCCCCATCTGCAATCTCTAAATTGATATTTCTCAAGACCTGCTTGCCGCCAATGGCTACAGTAAGATTTTCTATTTTCAGCATAATTTCCTCCACCATATATAATGAATTTATGTCTTAACAAATACGGGGCAACCCTTCACCTTGTAAAGAATTAAGTTTGCGGGAACTGCCCAAATTGTTCTGCACATATACTCCCTTGCCTTCCACAACTTCCCCAACCACTGCGGCGTTTTCGCCGTATTTTTCTTGGCGGATAATTGTCAGGGCACGTTCTGCATCTTGTAGTGCAACAGCCACAAAAAATTTTCCTTCATTTCCCATAGTAAAAATATCTAATCCCAAAATCCCCGCCAAGCCCTTTACCGGTTCGCCCACAGGTATCTGTTCTTCCTGCAAATTGATTCTCACACCGCTGGCATCTGCCAATTCATTTGCCACCGTAGCCAGTCCCCCACGGGTGACATCCCGTAAAGTATGAACCTGAATTTTTTCTGCAAGTAACTTTTCCACAATTTTTGCAAGAGGCGCGCAGTCGCTCACCGCCTTAGTTTCAATTTCTAAACGGCTGGTCATAATCACTGCGTGATGGTCCCCCATTGTTCCTGTAAGAATTATTTTATCACCAATTTGCAAATTATGGGCAGAAATATTTATTTTTTCATTTCGTTCCCCAATACCGGCAGTGTTGATAAAAAGTCCGCCCTTACCGTCCACAACCTTCGTATCTCCTGCCACAATCTGTATTCCCGCTTCTTGGGCTGTATTCGCCATTGATTGAATTATTTTTTCCAAGACATCACTGTCCAGCCCTGTTTCCAAAATAAAGGATGCCGTAAGATACAATGGTTTTGCCCCCATTGCTGCCAAATCATTGACCGTACCGCACACGGACAATCTGCCAATATCCCCGCCGGGGAAAAATAAAGGTTCCACCACAAAACTGTCCGAGGTAAAAACTATTTCCCCTTGCAAAGCGGGCAAGACCGCCCCATCTTCCATTTTGTTCAAAACAGGATTGCTAAAATATTTGGCGAACAAACTGCTAATCAACTCTGAAGTGGCGGCACCGCCGGCACCATGTTTCAATTCAATTTTCATTTCTGCCTCCATTGCGGAAACTGATGGCACAACTGCCCTCCGCCGAAACCATACATGCTCCTACGGGATGTTCCGGCGTACAGGTCCTGCCGAACAAGGGACATTCCTGCGATAATTTATTCCCTAATAGCACTTCCCCGCAGGCACAACCCGCCGGAATTTTATCCTCGTCCAATCCTGAACTGCCGGCATCCAGTTCTGCATATCTGTCCTGTAAATATAAGCCGCTGCCTGATAATTTGCCAAAGCCACGCCAAGTTGCATCCCCTATGCTAAAAACATCCTGAATAATTTTTTGTGCTTGCAAATTACCCTTTTCTTGTACTACAGATGTATATTCATTCCAAAGACCATGCTGTTTTTTCTGCACTGCCAAAACCAAGCGGCATAGGGCCTGCAAAAGTTTCTCCTGGATAAAGCCGCCCACCACCATGGGCTTTTGATAATGCTCGCTGATTTGTCTGAAAGGTTCGCAACCCGTAATAACCGCCACATGACCGGGGCAAAGGAAACCGTCAATACTTTGTTTGGTGCTGAGCATTGCCAACGCCTTTGGCATAGTTTTCAAAGCGGTAAGAAATTTTATGTTTTTTATTTTTTGAGCAACCACTTGTTGTATCAAGGTTGCCCACACGGGAGCCGTCGTTTCAAACCCCACTGCCCCCAAAACAAATGTAATATCAGGTTCTGCTGCTGCCATTGGCAAAACATTCTCCGGTCTGTAAAAGAAATTCACATTACCGCCTTCCGCCTTTGCCCCCGACAAAGAAACATCACTGCCAGGTACCTGCAACATATCTCCAAAAGTCAACACCTTATGCCTCTCACGAAAGGCATAATCAATTAGTTTATCAATGTAGGAAGATGGAGTAACACACACCGGGCACCCCGGCCCTGACAACATTTTTATTTCCTTTGGCAAAATGCTTCTCAGTCCAGTAGTATAGAGTGCTGCTGTATGAGTGCCACAAACCTCCATCAGACACATGGGCTGATGCTGATTGCGAAACCATTGTACCATTACATCCTTTTCAGCAGTCCTCATTACTTCCCCGCTTCCTCCTGAATTTCCTTGTACAAATTCTGCCAGTTCTCGCCTTCTTCTCTATCAACTTTTTGAATAGCCATACCGGCATGAACTAAAACATAATCGCCCACTGCTACGGGTACCATACTAATATTAACATCCACAATATTTCCCGTAAAATCCACTTTGGCATGTTGAGCAATAATGCTCAAAACCTTGCCCGGATATGCCACACACATTTCATCAATCCCCTTCCTGACGGACAAGTCCCGCATAATAGACCTGACCTAAAGCCAAACCGCCGTCACCCGTTGGCACCTGATTATTGGTATATACTTTGAATTTTCTGTCCCGTAATTGTTGTATAGTTTCTTCCGCCAAAATTCTGTTCACAAAGCATCCGCCGCTGAGAACTATCTGTTCAATTTGTTTTTCGGAACGGACTTGCTCTGCAACTTGCACAATCATTTCCGCAACCGCCAAATGGAAGCCCAAAGCCACAGCCACCACCTGTTCCAAATTATTTTTATCACAATTCAAAATTGTTTGCCAAAGATTTTTAGACGACCAAATACTGCCATCCCCATTGTGAACAAAATGCAAAGTTACAGGTTTTATCCCCTTCCGCAATGCCAATGTTGCCGCCCTTTCCAACCTTTGAGCACAACATCCCTGATGAGTGTTTTCTTCCCCCAAGCCCAAGGCACAGGCCACCCCGTCAAAGAGCCGTCCCATACTGGAATTGGGAATTACATTGACCTTTTCGTCTAAAAGTTTTTCTGTCAAAACCCCTCTTGCATCGGCAACGGGGGATTTAATACCTGCATTATGCAAATAACAGATTTCACTTTTCCATGCCTGCCCCATAGAAGAATCATCACTTAAGAAAGGTATTGCTTCCAAATGAGCATAACGCTCAAACTTTGCGCCCTGCACTAAAAGAAACTCACCGCCCCAAATTGTGCCGTCACTGCCCAAGCCCGTACCGTCAAAGGTTACTGCCAAAACTTTATTCTGTAAATGATGTTCCGCCACAACTGAGAGGGCATGGGCAAAATGGTGTTGTACCGACAAACAGCATATGCCCCGCTCTTGTGCTATTTTCTTGCCCCATTGGACAGAATCATAATTGGGATGCAAATCCGTAACCACTGTTTTAGGATGAATATTCAATAGGTTTTCCCAGTCCTGTTCCAAAGTCAACCATTGTTTTGCGGTCCGTTCCTCCGCCGCTTCCCCAGGTACCTGAGCCAAATAATACTTGTTGTCCTTGGTCAAGCAAAAACTTGTTTCCATTTGTGCCCCAATGGCTAAAATTTCTGGAACATTGAAATTTGTTGTTATGGGTTCCGGCATATAGCCACGGGTTCGCCTTAACACCATAGTTTCTCCCGCCACCACCTGCACAACACTGTCATCCGCAGGACGTAAAATTTTTCTTGAATAGGTGAAAAGTCCGGCAATGTCCATATTGTCCTGATAAAATTTTTCTGCCTCTTCATCATTGAAAATAATGGGGGTGCCGGAATAGTTGGCACTGGTGACAATCAAAGGATATTCCGCCAGCAACTGATAAAATCCCAAAGGCGGTAAGAAAATCCCCAAAGAAGCCGTGCCTTCCGCCACATTTTTAACAAGACCAAAATCACCCTCTGGCTTTCTTATCAGCACAATGGGACGGGTTTGATTTTTTAACAACTCGCATTCTTTTTCAGAAATTGGCAAATACTTTTTGGCTGTTGCCATATCCGCAAACATTACCGCAAAAGGTTTTGTGGGGCGATGTTTCAACTTTCGCAACAATGCCACACTGCTTTCCAAATCTGCTCGGCAAATAAGGTTAAACCCGCCCATGGCCTTTGCCATAATGATTTTTCCCTCTTGCAAAAGTTCCCTTGCTTTTTGCAAAGCGTTCTCTTGTTCCAAAGATTGTTGTTCCCCACGCACATATCCAACCAACTGGGGGCCGCAATCATTACAGGAAATTGTTTCCGCCCGTCCCCGTCTGTTGCCCATGTCTTCGTATTCCCCGTTACAATGTTCGCACATGGGGAATTCGTCCATAGTGGTGGTTTCCCTGTCATAGGGCAAATTACGGATAATGCTGTAACGGGGGCCGCAATTAACACAACTTATATAAGGGTAGTTATGCCGATGGTTTTTACTGTCCTGTAATTCCGCCACACACTGTGAACAAATGGCCAAATCCGCAGGCACAAGTGTCTGTCCCCGAACTTTTACAGCACTTGTTTCCACCCGAAAATTCTTAAAAAAATCGTGAGGAAATTTATTCTCATCAAGAGAAAATTTATCTATCTTTTCAACAAAAACAGGCCTTTCCAAATGCCCAAGGGCATCCATAAAGGTCTGCAAACTTTCTGCTTCGCCACGGGCCAATATTTCCACCCCATTGCCCAAGTTACGCACCGAACCCGTCAGATGCAACTCTTGAGCCAAGCGGCACACGCCGGGCCGGAACCCCACCCCCTGCACCCTGCCATATATGATTAAGTTTAGAACTTCCATCATCTCTTAATTACTGCGATCAGATTAAAAATGAAAAGTTATAAGTTATAAATTATGGACAATTTTCGGCAAAGCCGAAAATTCCCTATTATAAATTTAGTAACATCTTTCCTCAATTTATAACTTATAACTTACAACTTCTAATTCCCCCAAGGAACTCTGCTACCTGCTGAAAACCCTCACCGGTCTTACCACACACTTTAAACACGGGAACCTCCTTATTCAAATGCCGTACCCCCTCCATAAAGAATTTTTCATCAAAATCCACATAGGGTAACAAATCAATCTTGTTCAGTATAATTACTCCCGCCTTTTCAAAAGCCAAAGGATATTTGTAGGGCTTGTCACTGCCGTCGGTAACGCTCACAATCAACATTTTAATATTTTCCCCAATGGAAAACTCCGCAGGGCAGACCAAGTTCCCTACATTTTCTATAAAAAGAATTCCCTCCTTGTCAAACTGCCAATCATGCACCGCCTTATGAATAAGCGGGGCATCCAAATGGCAGGCGCCGAAAGTGTTTATCTGCTTGGCGGCAATATTCTGCTTGCACAAGCGGCAGGTATCAATATCGCTTTCAATATCCCCTTCCAAAACATAGGCGGCACATTTCAGATGCGTGATAACATTTTCCAAAGTGGTGGTTTTCCCCACGCCGGGAGCCCCCATCACATTCACAGCATAAATACTTTGTCCTTTTAAGATTTCTTGTACATGCTCCGCCAAATTATCATTGTTGGCATGAACATGCATCACCACTTCTTCTTTATGGGTATGCATTATCTCTCCTTTAACAAACTTGTTGAAGTTATAAGTTGTAGGTTAGAAGTTATAAATTAAAGGTAAAATATTTTGTTGATTATAATTGGGAATTTTCGGCAAAGCCGAAAATTGACCATAATTTTTCATTTTTAACTTATAACTTTTAACTTTCTTTAGTCCGGCAATTCCAATTCCAAACTCTTGATGTATAGTTCCTTGCCAATCTTGGTGGGAACACCGTTTCCCCCGCAATAAGGGCAGGTAAAACTAAAAGGTTTCCGTTGAAAATTTTTACCGCAGTTCTCACATTTTAATTCCGGTTTCACGGGAATTAAAAACAACTTTGCCCCTTCGCAAAGAGTATTCTGACTGATTACGTCAAAATACATTTGGATGGACTCCCCGATAAAACCTGAATCCAACCCGACCACCAGTTCAATGGCCTTTACTTTTCCTTGTTTCTCTTTTGCGGTCTTTTCCGCCAAACGGATGATTTCCTCCGTTATGGGAAGTTCGTGCATAATCAGGCCTTCGGTGCAGCCGGCGGGGGCAACGGTTTTCCCTCCATAACCACATCCGCCTTTTCCAAAGCGGGCTCTGTATAACGCCCTTCCATATATAAGCATTTTTTGGGACAATTATCAACACAAAGTTGACATTGCACACATGAAAATGGATTTATTGTCCAAGTCCGTTTCACCCTGTCCACAACTATGGCATCTGCCGGACAATTTCTTTGGCACATTCCGCAAAAAATACAATTATCAATATTGTTCAGCACCTTGCCCCGTACACCCTTGGCAAATTCTTTCGGCTGCAAAGGATATTGGGTGGTTGCAGGAGGACTGAACAAATTTTTCAACATCTCTTTGGCAAAAGTTAAATAACTCATTTCCCATCCTCCTATCTTTCTGTGCAACTGATGCAAGGGTCAATGGTCAGCACCAAATTAGGCACGTCCGCCAAATCACACCCCTGCAACATGTGAACCAAAGCGGGAATATTGGCATTAGTCGGTGTCCGCAATTTGAATCTTTCCAAATTTTTAGTACCATTGCCTTTTACATAATAAATTGCTTCGCCCCGGGGCTGCTCCATACGGGCAAAACATTCCCCCGCAGGCGGGAAACCCATGGGACGGACAAAAATCTCCCCTTCAGGCAAATTGTCCAATGCCCTGTCAATAATATCTAAAGATTGGAAAAGTTCTTTAAGCCGCACTGCCACCCGGGCGTAACAGTCACCAGATTTTTCCAGCACGGGTTTGAACCCCAATTCCAAATAAACCCCTGCATCTTCCTGTGCCAACCTGTAATCTTCCAAAAGTCCGCTGGCACGGGCCACAGGCCCTACACAACCAAAGTCATGTGCTTCCGCTTCAGAAAGCACACCAACACCTTTCAAACGGGAGGCCACCGTACCATCATTCAAGAAAGCGGGAACAATGCTGTCCAGTTCCTGACGAAGCATTTTCAAATTTTTCTTAAACAATTTGACCTGTTCCGCATCCAAGTCACGCCGAACACCGCCCACTTTGCAAACAGAAAAAATTACCCGTCCGCCGGTGGTCTGTTCAAACAAATCCAAAACAATTTCCCTCAACCGCCAGCTTTGCATAAATAAACTTTCAAAACCCATAGCGTCTGCGGCAAGCCCCAGCCACAGCAAATGACTGTGCACACGGCTCAATTCATGCCAAATAGTACGCAAATACAATGCCCTCTTTGGCACTTCAATATTCATCAATTTTTCCACGGCTTTGGAATAACCCCAACCGTGTCCGAAAGAACAAATGCCGCATACCCGTTCCGCCACGAAAACATACTGTTGGAAATCCCGTTTTTCAACTAATTTTTCCAAACCGCGATGTACATAACCGATGGAAGGAATGGCACGTACCACCTTTTCATCCTGCAATTCCAAATCCAAATGAATGGGCTCCGGCAATACGGGATGTTGCGGTCCGAAAGGAATAACTGTATTCTTAGGCATTTTTCTCACCCCCTGCATTAGTTACGGAAGCGTCAATACCCTTGACTTTTCCTAAATCAACCCCCTTGTTGGGATTCCAGGGAAATTGCCCCGCCATACGGAAGAATTTTCCTTGAAAATCAAGCCCGGCCGCAATATTTTGAAACTTCAAACCGAACAAATCATGAATTTCATTTTCCCAAATGAAAGCATACCAAAATTGCTCCGTAATGCTTTGCATTTCCTCACCTTGGGGTACCCGGCAACGCAAATTTGTCAGTACGCATTTCTTGTCAAAATTATAGGTCAGTTCAAATTGCTCATTTGCCATACTGCACATAATCTGCACCAACCGGCAGCCCTGCTCCCGCAGTTCCGCCACCTTGGCGGACATTTCCTGTGGCTTCACTTCCATAATTATATCCATCTTATGCTTCTTCCCCCTTTCCCTCTGCTAACGCTAACTGTTTGGCCTTTTCTTCCAAAATGCCCAGGGCTTTAACCACCCCGTCAATAATGCTTTCAGGACGGGCGGCGCAACCGGGTACATACACATCCACAGGAATGGCCTTGTCCATACCTCCAAGCATATTGTAGCACTCCCTGAACACGCCACCGCTGCAGGCGCAAGTGCCGACCGCCACCACCACATTGGGTTTGGGCATCTGTTCATAAATCTGTTTCACTACGGAAAGATTTTGGGTATTCACACCCCCCGTAACCAGAAAAATATCCGCATGCTTGGGATTACCCGTATTCACAATACCAAACCGTTCCACATCATAAAGAGGGGTCAGGCAGGCCAACACCTCAATATCACAGCCATTGCAGCTGCTGCCGTCATAGTGAACCAACCAAGGAGATTTTGTAAAATAACTCATCTGAAACACCTCGCCATTCCCAAATTAACGAAAGACCATTAAATAAACCACATTCCCAAAGCCCAAGATAATGGTAATCACCCATGCGGAACGCACCAAACTCTGCCACTTAACCCGGGAACAGCAGTTATCAACCAATATCATGAAGAAATA
>JAZLLX010000042.1:0-8760 GCA_045598345.1 Acidaminococcaceae bacterium
GAACGGCATACGGTTTTAAGAACATAAACAATCTGTTTGCAATGATAATGTTGCAATGTGGAAACTATGATATAACGTTGCCAGGCAGATAATTTCAGATGTTTTTACCCACACATTCTGATGATGAGCCAAAAAAATTTAATCTTAAAACTATGGTAATACGTTCATTTGATTAAAAATAAAAAAATTTCGCACTATGCTGACTATCCTGCTATAATCACAGGAACTTTTTACCATATTTGTTCTTTATTCTTTGTTCTTTGACATTTATTCCAGACAAAGCATCAGCGTAATTGCTCACCCCACCACCGTCCTTCTATGTTCCTTTAGACGGTCCCCCGCCCCTTTATGGGCGGACGAGAGTTCGCATAACTCCTAACTTCTCCTAAATCCTATATCCTAATTCCTTTATCCTACTCTTACCATAATTACTAATTACTCATTACTAATTACTAATTGCTCTAATACCCTCTTACCTTCAAATCCTTGGCCAATGTCAACTTCTCAATCTTATCCTTCGTCCACAACATATTTTCCCAATAAAAATTGTTTTCCTTATGCTTTTTGAATATGCGTGTCGGCTTTATTGTGTTGTCATAAATATGGCAAATGTCACACACATCCAAAAGTTGTGGTATCAGTTTTACACCCCGTTTATATCGGGCAATGATTTTATTTTGCGGCACACTGTGTCCACCATTCGCCACTCTGGACTGCACCCGCAATACATTCACCCTTGGGTCAACTGTTAAAACATAAACACACCTGATGAAATATCCCTTTTCTTTGGCAAATTGCAAAAGTTTCAAATTTCTGTCCGTGCTTAACACCGTTTCAAAAGTAAAACTCTCGCCCTTCCCAATGCATTGTCTTCTCAATTCATCTGCCTTGATTGCTGCCTCCATATTGGTGCAATTTAGTGCTTTTTGAATATCATCCGCATTGATATAGGGCGGGATTATATTTGCTAATTGAGTTACCATTGTTTTGCCACTGCCGTTAGGCCCGGCAAACACTATAATTTCAGGTCTCTTCGCTAACATATTCCCTGCTCCCGTCCGGGTATTCCAAATATGGCTCCCGTCTTTCTAAATCATATTTGGCAATGGGAACACCTTTGGCCTTTTTTATCTCAATAGCAATCCGCAATGCCTCTTGAAAGCGTTTGTCCATTTCTTCGTCACTTAATTCAACCGGATTATTCAATTCTTTTTCCAAAGCATTGCCCCTTTCTTTCATTTTGCCCTTTCGTCCACCCATTCACTGGCCTGAACCTCTGATTCATCATTCATCAGCATCAATTCGCTGATAATTATATTTTTGGCGGTGTGGAGCAAACGCCGTTCCCCCACACTGATTTTTTTCATTCCGTCCAAAACTTTCAAAACCTTGTATATTTTAGCCACTTCCAAAATATCCCCTGTTTTCAGTTTTTCCGTATAAAGTTGCAAACGCCTGTTCCAGGATATTGACTTTATTTTTTGCACATCCGGCATATCCCGTAATGCCGCCTCTATTTTAGTGGCGTATGAGGGTTTTGCCACGCTACGCATACCCAGCCGCTCCGCACTTTCCACAGGCACGCTGACGGTCATATTGCTGCACAATGTGGTCAAAATATAATATTTAACTTTTTTGCCGTCATACTCATGCTCGTCAATCCCCGTAATCCGGGCGCCGCCATGCATTGGGTAAATTACGTTTGAGCCAACTGCCAGCATTTCGTTCCTCCCTCACAAAAATCCACCTGTATTATAACAAAAACCAGGACAAATTGCAAATCTTTGTCCTGGTTTTTAACTGGGATTATATTTGACTTGCCAGCCCGAACTTCAACGCAAATTCATGGCTCCCGTGGTGTATTTGGCATATTTAATCTGTCTTACTGATGAAAAGTTTGCGAGAAGAATATTTCTTATTTTTTTCATGTTTTCACCGGAAAACTCACCGCTTTCATTTTCAATAACAAATGTGCCGTCACCCATCACCCGGCAACGAATTTGCTTATAACCCAACGCCCTGATTTCCTCTTCTGCCCTGTCAAGAAATTGCAAAATCTCTGCCTTAATCCCTGTTCCCCGTGGAATCCTGCTTGCCAGGCAGGCCATAGCGGGCTTGTCCCACACATCCAAGTTCAATTCTTTGGCTAATTTTCTGATGGCATCCTTACCCATGCCTGCGGCATAAAAAGGGCTTGCCACACCCAGTTCTTCTGCGGCCTTCCGTCCCGGACGGAAATCTCCGTCATCATCAAGATTAGTTCCGTCCGCAAGAACCGCCCCCAATTCCTTTGCTTTTTGCTGCAACAGGGAAAACAATGCTTTTTTGCAATAGTAACAACGGTTTTCCCCGTTTGCCGCAAACTCCGCAATCCGCAAGGGTTCAAAGGGGACTTTGATAAATTCTATACCCCGCTCAGAACAAAATCTTTCCCCTTCCTGCTGTTCCCTTGCTGAAAAAATAGGTGCCACCCCCATTAGCGCCACCACATTTTTCCCAAGAACTTTTTGAGCCACAGCCAAAAGCGTGGTGGAATCCAGACCGCCACTGTAGGCAACTGCCACCTTTTTGTAATTATGTAAGATTTGTGATAAACATTGCATCGCCAAAACTGAAGAACCTGTACTTTTCTTTTACCGCCTCTGCGTAGGTATTTAGAATAATCTCCCTTGAACTCAAGGCACTTACCAGCATCAAAAGGGTGCTCTGCGGCAAATGGAAATTAGTTACCAGGGCATCCACAAATTTATATTTGTATCCGGGATAAATAAATATCTGTGTCCAAGCGCCGCCTGCCTGCATTGTACCGCTTGCCCCGGCACTTTCCAAAGTTCTGACCGCCGTAGTGCCCACCGCCACAATCCGTCTGCCCTCCGCCCTGGCTTTGTTAATGGTTGCCGCCGCCTCTGGACTTACGGTGTAAAACTCCTTGTGCATTTGGTGGTCTTCAATATTCTCCGCACTTACTGGGCGGAAAGTTCCCAGCCCCACATGCAAGGTAACAAAGACCTCTTCACACCCCATATCCTTAATCTTTTGTAAAAGTTCTTTCGTAAAATGCAATCCTGCCGTCGGTGCCGCCGCACTGCCACGCTCACGGTTGTACACGGTCTGATACCGTTCCTTGTCTTCCAACGGTTCTGTAATATATGGCGGCAATGGGGTTTCACCCAACCAGTCTATGATTTCCTCAAAAACACCGTCATATTCAAAACGCACAATCCGTCCGCCATAATCCGTATGCCCTGTAACCGTGCAACTTAATTCTTCACCAAAAGAAATTTTTGCCCCCACCTGCAATTTTTTTCCCGGCTTTACCAATGTTTCCCACTCCTTGGCATCGTGCCGTATGAGCAGAAAAACCTCCACATGGGCACCCGTATCTTTTACCCCGTGCAATCTTGCAGGAATAACCCTTGTATCGTTGAAAACAAGCAAATCACCGGGACGCAAATATTCCGGCAAATCATAAAAATGCCGGTGTTCAATCTTCCCCGTGTCCTTATCCAGCACCAGCAGCCGGCTGTGGTCACGGGGCTCCATTGGATGCTGGGCAATGTATTCCTTTGGTAAATCGTAGTTAAAATCTGTTACTTTCATTTTACAAGTTTTGTGTTGGGATAATAGTGTGCCAAAATTTCTGCACAATTAAATTTCCTGTTCGCCATCCCCCGGGCGCCCCACACGCTGAGGCCCACTCCGTGCCCTTTGCCACGCCCCCGGAAAGTAATTTTTTCTTCCTTTGTACCTTTCAAAATATGTGTGGATTTGGACATTCCCTGCCATGTATGCGGTCTTTCCCCGCCCCAGTTAATGGGCAGTTCCTTCCGTCCCACTTCCACACCGTAATAATTTTCAATCGGCGCCACCACCTTGTCCGGCAAAGGCACACCGGTTTCAATATCAAACAAATTGGACTTTAATTCCAGTTGGCTGACTAAAATATCCGCATTCACCCTTGCAATGCCGTCCTCCCCACGGATGAGAATACTCTTCACCCTGCCCGTAGGCGTGCGGTCGTCCCCCGGCTCATTGATGGGTGACAAATGAATACTGCGGAATTTTCCCGTAATCACTTCCCCCGTCTGCTCAATCAGGTTCCGTACCATATTGGGGCTCACATCATAAGTCCATTTGGAGTCCGGTGCGTCCTGGTCAAAATCTTGTACACTTTGCAGATAGGAATAGGCAACCCCAAAGACCTCCGCCGCACTTTCCGTCCTGCCCCCGGTACAATTTGTCGTCACCGCCATAGCCGGCAGTCCGTCCCGGTCCAAAAGATAACTCCCTGCCGTGGCCTGTACCATTTTGGAAATCACCATTTTTTCGCCGCCCAGTCCCGTAAAGGGCAGTTCTTCATCATCCGCCCTTATATCGTACAATTTGCTTTTGTTCAAAATTTTCATGTATTTGGCGTAACTGCGGGCCGCAACGGCCTGGGCCTTAATTGCCTCATCCGGCCAGATGGGACTGGACTTGCCGGGCAGGACACTGGTAAGAAAGAACTCCAAATCCACATCATTGTTCAAATAAACCTGTCCCGACATGGCCACCGCACTGAACCTGCCGTTGTACCGCCGCTGGTTTATCTTCGGCAATGCACCGCCTTCCTTGCGGGTGATTTCAATCTTATCGCCTAACTGGGTATCGTTAAGATACAGATTTCCTCCCCGCACGCTCAGGTAGTACCTGCCTGTCGGGAATGCGGTTTTGCTGCCGCTATAAACATTTTGAACATTGAATTCAAATTCTGCCTCAACCTGCACGCTTTGCTGGTCACGGACCAAATTCACCCGCAAATTTTCCGCACTGGCACAACAATGCAGCACACACATTGCACAGAGCAATAAAATTCTTAATGTTTTCATTTGCTAATCTCAATTCTCCCCAAACCTGAAAAATTACTGTATATATCAGGGATAACACCCTCCAAATAATTATGAATATACTCTACCATTGCATCGGAATCCTTCAACACCACCAGTTTTGCCAAGGGTGCGTCAAAAAGCATGGCATAACCGTCCCCTCCGTTTCGCAAGGTGAAGTCCATGCCACAAAGAGTATAAGTTTTTTTCTCATCTAAAGGCACCCCGCCTATACGCACATTCTTAACCCGTCTTGGGCCTGCCACTTTTACAAACACTCCGTTACTGTCCGTAACCACAGGACTGGAAATGCGTGAATCAATGGTAAATTCCACCCCGCTTACTTGCAAGAAGCCCCCAAATTCATTGGGATATTTATATGCCGAAAATTCCAGCATATCCAACACCTGCCTGCCGGTCACATTTATTACACAGAGTTCATTGGCAAAGGGTAACACACTTAAAATATCCCGGAAAGTTACAATACCTTCACTGATGTCCGCACGCAAAGCCCCGCCGTTCACCACTGCTATATCCGCATCACAGACCTTGCGGAACGCATCCGCCACAAAATCACCTAAATTGGATTCTGTTTTACGCACCAATCTTTCTTTGGTTTCAGGATTGAAAGCACAAAGGTTGTAGCCCGTATGTCCCAAAACCGCCATCAGAATTTCATTCAAATTGCCGTTCTCAAAAATGACCCCTTCATCCACAATTTCATCACTGCCGGACAAATGGTAAATATGGTCCGCCAGAATGTCTTTGTCCGTAATGCGGATTCTGCCCACACTGCTTAAACGGGAACCGGTCTGGCTTACTAAAATTTCTTTGCCGTCACCATTGGGCAGTTTCAAAATATAGTCCTGATGTGTATGCCCGTCAATCACCACATCCACACTGTGCAGATTTTTAACCAAATCCGCAATATTCCATATACCGTAGCCATTGCCGAAATGGGCGACCAGAACAATTTTCTCCGCCCCTTCCTTTTTTGCCATATCAATGGATTTCTGTACTGCTTTATAAAGTTCCGGCACCTTTTTCTTAATCTTTTCACCAAAGTTATACAACTGCTTTTTACGGTTTTGCGGGTCTTTGAAAACCATGGGATTGGCGGAAACCAAAGTACTCGGTGTAGTTACGCCCACAAAGCCAATCTTCCTGCCCCCGAAATCCATAATCTTATACGGCTGCAAAAGTAATTTCCCGTCACGGAAAAAGTTGGCGGAAAAATAATTGCATTTCAGATTGGCATGCAAATCAAGAAAATTCTCCATACCATAATCAAATTCGTGGTTGCCCGGTATGGCAAAATCATATTCACAGGCATTCATCAAACGGATAATGGCAGAGCCCTTGGTCAGCGTTCCCAATGGTGATCCCTGCACCGCATCCCCCGCATCCACCAATGCCACCGGCAGGCCTGCATTTTTATAAACATTCTTTAACCAGGACACACTGCTTAAAGTTACCCCTTCGCCAATACCACAATGGATATCGTTGGTATGCAGAATGGTAATCTCCTGTGCCCACCCCTGCAATGCTACACTGAAAGCAAGGCAACAAATAATTAAAAATTTTCTAATCATAATACCTATATTATAGCACAAAAAAGAACTGCAACAACAAGTTTTGCAAAACTCATTGTTGCAGTTGTATTCTTTATACCCTGTGCCTTACACTTTACGCCTTGAATCTTATTGAGCCAAAGGTTGTTTTTGAATTGCTTCCGCCATAATTGCCTTGAAATCTTTGTCGGTCATCTTGCCCAACACCTTATTCATGGCCTCAACCAGTGCATTGTTGCCCTTGCGGACTGCAACGCCGATTTCAATATCCTCGGAGGATGCTTTGAAACCCTTATCGGCCGGGAATTCCACCATTACCAAATCCTTATTGGCAAATTCTGCCGCCTGGGCGGTGGGGGCATCGGTTACGAACAAATTGATCTTGCCGGACTGCAAAGCCACAATCAGACCGGGAACTGTGTCAATAGCAGGCAATTTCTTCACGCCCGGAACCTGGTCAATCATCTTGTCATACCAAACCGTATTGATTTGACTGGATGCAACAGCACCTTTCAAATCCGCCACACTCTTTGCCTTGGCAAAGGGACCGTCTTTTTTTACCAAGGCCACAATGTTTGCATAGTAATAGGGTTTGGTAAAATCAACAGTTTGTTTCCGCTCGTTGGTAATGCTCATGCCGGCAATAGCCGCATCAATCTTGCCGCTGACAACTGCGGGGGGCAGACCGTCCCATTCAATTTTGTGCACTTCCAATTCGGCTCCCATGCTGTCCGCCAATTTCTTGGCAATAATCACATCGTAACCGTAAGCGTATTCGTCACTGCCCGCAATACGCACTGCACCGCCCGCCGCTGTGGGTTGGGACCAGTTGTAGGGTGCATAACCACACTCCATACCTACCTTCAGTTTTTTTGCGGCATCAACATGTGCCGCTGTTATAGAAACGGCGGCAATCATAGCACCGCAGAAAGCTAAAGTCAAAATCTTGCTTAACTTCATTTTCTCTTCCTCCTTAAAAATATTTGTGTTGCAAGAAACACTCGCAATACTTTAACAGAAAAAACCATCCTGTACAAGGTCAAAATGTAATTTTAGAAACATTATACAAAAAAATTGTAAGTAATGTAAGTATTTAACAAAATCTAACGCAAACTTTGTACTGCTTTAACCGTATCTTCCGCCCCATATACATAAGAGCCGGCAACTATAACCTTTGCTCCTGCTTTTTTCACTGCCCCCACGTTTTTGTCATTGATGCCGCCGTCAACCTCAATCACGGCCTGGGATTTTGCAGCCCGGAGCATTTTTTTTATCTTGGCAATTTTTTCCACACTTGTTTCAATAAAACTCTGCCCTCCAAAACCGGGATTCACGCTCATAACCAATACCAAATCCACATAGGGAAGAATTTCCGTCAAACTTTCCGCCGGTGTTGCCGGGTTCAATGCCACGCCCGCCTGCAATCCCAAATCATGAATGGCCTGTACCGCACGGTGCAAATGTTTGGTTGCCTCCACATGAATACAGATTAAATCCGCCCCCGCATCCTTAAAATCCTGTAAATAACTTTCCGGATGCTCCACCATCAAATGACAGTCAAAAAACATTTTTGTACTCTTACGGATTTTTTTCACTACAGGAGTGCCAAAAGTCAGGTTAGGGACAAAGTTTCCGTCCATAACATCAATATGGACCCAGTCCGCACCCGCCTTTTCAATCTTTTTAATTTCCGCTTCCAACTTGGAAAAATCCGCTGAAAGAATGGATGGTGCAACAATTGTTTTCATTAGAATTTATCCTCCTGAACCTGTTTTCCGTCACAATAAACAATAATGCTGGCTCTAACACCCCCGTTGTCAACGGTCTGCCTGATTACCTTGCCCCCCTCATCAATATTGCTGTAAATGAGGTTTCTGCCCCGCTTGTCCACTTTGTAAATTTGAATGCGGTGTTTTTCGGTTGCAGGTCCGGGAACGGTGTATTCAAAATGGGCTCCCATTACGGAACCGTCAGGGCCGTCGCTGACCGTCAGGCGGACAGGATAATATCCCGGTAACATTGCCCCCGCCTCAGGATAAGTGGCGGTTACAGTTCCTTTTATATCCATGGAATTGACCCGGCGTACTTCACCGACTCTCAATCCCAACTGACGGATGGTACGCTCCACCTCGTTAAGTTGCTTGCCGACCAAATCAGGTAACTGTTTGTCACCTTCGTTAATAACCAAATTAACAGGAACATTCTCATTGGTCTTTTCCCCTGCTTTCGGCTCCTGCTCAATAATCACCCCGATGCGGTACTGCCGGTTGTATTTTCTTTCCGTCTTGCCAACCTTCATACCCAATTCATCCAAGACCTGTTGG
>JAZLLX010000043.1:0-2268 GCA_045598345.1 Acidaminococcaceae bacterium
AGAAAAAAGACAGGTAATGCCTGTCTTTTTTCATGTTGAGTGTTCAATAAGCCGAGTTCTGTTTTTCAGATAACCATTTATCTAGGCATACTGTTGCCAGTATGCTCCAGCGACACAACCCGGAAGGTCAGCGGGCCGCCTCAACCCTTCCCTATTCGGTCTTGCTCCGGATGGGGTTTACAAAGCCAATTTGTTACCAAATTGCTGGTGTGCTCTTACCACGCCGTTTCACCCTTGCCAGCAGTGCTGGCGGGTTGCTTTCTGTTGCACTTTCCCTAAGGTCACCCTCGCCGGCCGTTAGCCGGCATCCTGCCCTGCGGAGCTCGGACTTTCCTCATCGGTATAAAACCGCCGCGATTATCTTTTCCACTCTTGCAATATTTTACTTGACATATTTCTTTCTGTCAAGTATAATAATGGACGTTCTGAAAATTATGCCGAAGTGGCGGAATTGGCAGACGCACTTGACTCAAAATCAAGCGGTGTAACAACCGTGCCGGTTCGACTCCGGCCTCCGGCACCACAAGAACAAAAAATCCCCGGCCAAATGGTCGGGGATTTTTCTTTGCCAAATTATTTCTTAGCGGGTTGTTGTTGCGCTTGAATGGGGCTGAACTGGAAGTTCACAATCTTGCCGGTCTTGTCAAAAATGAAAGACAAGTTAACAATCTTTTCCTTTGTGAAAGCGCCCAAATAAGCCACGATATCAACTTGGTCAAGACGTTGGAAAGCAACAAATTTGCTCTCTTTCAAATCACCAAATTTTTCTTTGGCCTGTTTCTTAACACTGTCAAAGGTCTCTTGCTTGAAGTTAGCGGCTGCCTCAGCAGTAAAATTCTTCACAAGTGCGGCATATTCGGTTTTACCGTCAAACATGCCAATCATTGCCTCAGCGGGTTTTTGCAATTTGTTCAAAACATTGCCATCACCAGCAGCCAAGCAAACAGCGCTAAACGCCATCATAGCGGCAAATGCCAAACTAATAATTTTTTTCATTTTGAATTCTCCTTTCAAAAACACTCTTGTGATATTATACCACAAATTTTAAAATAGAACAATTATTTTACTTCTGCCCAAACTTTTTCCATCAGTGCCGGATATTCCGCATCAAGGAATTTTACGATTTCTGCCAAAATTGCATTCAGCAGAGCGGGTTCAAAATTGTCGTCCTTGAAAGTCAGGGTTGCGTTCACCAGCAAATCACCTGCTTCGGAAATAGTGAATTTGAACAGACGGAAACGGTTGTTGCACTCATTCAGGAACTTGGCAACTTTGCTGAACGCCTTGCCGGTTGCAACAGCGGGAGCCAGTTGCACTTGAATCAAAGTGTAGACGGTGCGGTCAACCAAAATCGCAAAAGGCAACAACTGCCCCTTTACCTGCATACGGGAACGGAAAATTGTGGTTTCCGCCTCATCATTAATGTTCTGGTCCTGGAACATTTCCATTTTGTTTGCTTTGAAGAACTCTTTTAATTTCAAGCTCTTTGCATTCAGTTTTTCCTCTGTTTTAACTGCCTTATCAGCCATTTTCATTTCTCCTTTCTCATTTGCGGGGAAAACTTCCCCTCATTAGTATAAGTAAATTATAATTTCATTTAAGAAATATAGCAATATTATTCTAAAGAATTTTTGCTATTATTTGACAAAATCTTGCAATTTTGCTATTATATTAGCAAAATATTCTACAATTTCCTTTTTTGATTAAACAATGTGGGGTGATATTATGGTAATGAAACAGGCGGAACTTTCCAAAAGGTTCTACAAAAAACAAAAACTACAAAAACTTGCCAATAAAATTTTAGAAGATTGGCAACGCAACCCCAATTCCAGCCACAGCATTCAGGACATCAAACAGCAGATTGACAATATCTGCGACTTGCCCCGCAGTTGGGGAGATGCGGAATATGAAAAAGCCCTTAATGCGTTGGAATCCTTCAAGGCCGATTTGCACTCCGCCCCTTTGGCGGTAAGCAATATCCCCAAACTTACAGATTTAATCATTGCGTCACTCAATATGGTGAATGCAGGCGCCCAGGACAAGGCCAGCGCCATGATTGATGCCTTCTACAGGGTTCAGGGGTTTAGCGCTTTGGAAAATATGTATGAGTACCTGGGGGATATAATCAAGCAGGAACACGACAGGCAGACCGTGGTGGCAAGTTTGCAAGGATTCTATGACCCCTCCAATGTGAACACGGATGACAAGAAGACACGCATCTCCAGCGACAGGGTAAAATTCAAATTGTAATGTAAAAAACATAAAAGT
>JAZLLX010000044.1:0-3616 GCA_045598345.1 Acidaminococcaceae bacterium
ATCCCCCTCTTGCCTTTTTCCCCAAATTTATGCTATAATTCAAATATGGAAAAAATTACTCAGGCCGAATGGTCGGCCATTGTGGAAAAATTGAAGAAATCCCCCCTGCCCATTCCGCCCAATTTCGTGGCCAATTTGGATGACTGGAAATGTCGTTCCAATGCCGGGCGTGCCCTCTATTCCTTAGGCGACTATGACAACGCCATCATTGTTCTGGTATCCGTGCTGGATGTTGAGCCAAACTTGAATGACAAACCGGATGAGGGTTTCAGCGAAGCGGAACACAAGGTTCTCTGCCTGATGTGTATGGTGGATTTGATTTGGGGAATGATGCAGAACGGGGATGCGGCTCTTATGTATTTGGACAAGGCGCTTGCCATTTGCGAAAAATTTACCGGTGTTTTCCGTTCCCAGGACCCGCTGCAAGTTTGGCAGAAGCGGTTAGACATTTTAAGGAAAATGGGAAAAGAGGAACAGGCACTGGCGGAGGAGCGAAAGGGTTGGCAACCTGCCTGCCGCAAGGCACAGGATGAGGTCTTGGATATTGCCGAAGTCCGCCGCCGTCAAAGTCAGGGAAAGGGCTTGCAGTTGCAAGATTTGGGATTGAACACAAAAATTTAAGTGTTCAAATTAAATAACCAGTTAATGAAAATGCGTGCAAAAGTACGCATTTTTTGTTATAATCAAATATGGTATATCTTTCGTATGTAAATTGAGTTGAATATTTTTTTGTAAAGAAAGGAATTTTAATTATGAAAAAATCTTTATTGGCCTCTGTAACTTTGGCCGCTATGCTTGCTCCTGCTGCGGCTTTTGCAGAGGGCTTTGGTGTAATTGAACATCATGCAGAAGGTGTTGCCATGGGCGGTGCCGCCATGTTCATTGAAAACGATGCGGGCAATATGGCTTACAATCCTGCCGGTATTACTCTTTGCGAAGGCAAACAAATTAAAGTTAGTGCCACTTATATCAGCCCTCACGGCGATTGGAGTGCAGTTTCAAAACCTATAACTAATGGTTCATCTATTGTTTCGGCAGGGTTCAAGGATTCTGGTAAGAACAGGGTTCATCCTGCTTGGGCTCCCGGTACTTATTATGTACGCAAAATTGATGACAAACAATGGTGGGGCATCGGCTGTTTCAGCCGTTTCGGCAATTTAAGTGAATTTGAAGCAGGCACTCTTGCCGCCACCAATAACCGTTTTGCTAAAATGCAAGGGTTGAGCATTACCCCTACCTATGCCCGCAAAGCAGGGAGAAAATTCTATTGGGCGGCAGGAGCGGATATCAACTATGTAAAATTAGAAATGCAAAAAGATTTCTCTAAAGGCATGGGGGCAAGTGATGCCGCTGCAATAGGTATAGATGCCGGCAGAAACCAAACAGAAGGCACAACATGGGCTTTAGGTTGGAATCTCGGCTTGCGTTATGCTCCCACTGACAAGGACGAATTTGGTATTGCTTACCGCAGTAAAATTGCCCATACTATGGATGCTGATTTTGATTGGTGGGGTTCTCCGTATGGTAATATACACACTACCGCCCACGGAAAAGTAACTCTTCCTGATTCCTATCATTTTGGTTACAGCCATAGATTTGATGCTAAAAATCGTGTAGAGATTGGTGCTATTCGTACCCAATGGCATAATTTTAAGGAACTGACAATGAGTTTTGATGATACTCTACCCAATTCTACAAGTATCCATAACTGGAAAGATACTTGGCGTTATGCTATCGGCTATGAACATAAGTTCAGCAAAAAATATACCGGTATGTTGGGCTTTGCCTTTGATGACAGCGGTATTCCCACCGTTGGCGGTGGATATATGGTGCCCATCGGTTGCCGCCGCACCTATAGTGCCGGTGTTAAATACACCGACAAATGGCATACCCTTGCTTTGACCATTGGCTGGCAAGTTGAAGGCGACCAAAACTTCACCAGTCAAACTGCAACCGATGCGTATAAATCTGCCCGTATGGATGACAGCATTGCTAAAATCTTCAGTATCGGTTACACCTACCACTTCTAAAAATTATTGTATAAAAAATCCCCGTCTGCATGGGCGGGGATTTTTGTTTTGTTTGAAATAAATACTGCACTGTGATATAATATTACCACTTTTTTAAGAGGTGAATCCGTATGAAAAATAAATTAACTGTTGCCACATTTATTGGCTTAATCCTGGGCATTGCCTTGGGCCTGTGGTTTCCGCAATTTGCGGACAAAATTGATTTTATCGGCAAGTTCTATATTACATTTTTGAAATACATGGTAGTCCCCGTGGTCTTCACCACCATTGCGGTTTCCATCTATGAATCACGGGATTTCAAAGGCAGTTTGGTTTCCGGCACAGTTGCCCTGTTTGTAGTAATGTTCGTGGTAACCTTCCTCTTGTCCAGCATCCTCATTGTGCTGATTAATCCCGGTTCGGGTTTCACTATGGAATTATCCCACTGGACGGGACAGACAACCCAAATCGGCATCGGCGGTGTGCTTTGGAACTTAATTCCCCAAAACCTGCAAAAATTCCTCACCGGCGGTTATCTGTTTTTCGTCATCGTTTTGGCGGCCATCGTGGGCTACATCTTCGCCCTGTCCAAGAGCGGCAGTGCGGCTATGGAAGTAATAAAAAAAATCAAAAACTTTTTGTTCAAAGTGTTGGAATATTTTATGTATATTACACCCTTTGCCGTATGTTCCCTTTTGAGCAACACCGTGGCAAAATATGGTGCCATCTATCTTGGACTTGGTGCCAAATACATTGCCACCGCCTATATCTGCTCCCTTGTGACAACTGTGGCGGTTATGATTTTGCCCGTGCTGTATTTTGCCAAAATCAGTTTTACTACTTTCTTGGCAAAGGTACATAAAATTTGGATTATTACGGTCAGCACCTGTTCCAGTGCCGCCACCCTTCCCTACACCATTAAAATCTGTCGTGAAGAATTTGGCATTCCTGATAAAATTACGGATGTGGTAGTACCTTTGGGCTGCACCATTCACATGTGCGGCGGAGCAGTGTCCTTCTCCCTGTTGGGTTTATTCTGTGCCCAAATTTTTGGAGTGGAAATCACTTTCGGCAAATATCTTTTAATGCTGATTTCCGCCCTCTTAATCAATATGGCTGCACCGGGAATTCCCAACGGCGGCATCGTCATCGGCGCCACCTATTTGGAAATCTTAGGCGTACCCCTTGATTTCATCGGTTTTTACAGCGGCATTTACAAACTCTTGGATATGGTCTATACCACTTTGAATGTTACCGGCGATGTAACCGCCAATGTGATTATTGACAGGCAGGTTTCGAGGGTTAGGTGTTAGGATAAAGGAATCAGGAATTAGGATTCAGGGAAAGCCCGCATAGTGCGAACTTTTTCCCGCCCCAGGCGTGGGGCGGGGGACCGTCTAAAGGAACATAGAAGGACGGTGGTGGGGTCGCTCGCTTATGGTTAGAAGTTGTAAGTTAGAAGTTATAAATTAAAGGTAAAAAGTTCCTGGGATTGGACGGAATTACCCCTTCCTTTTGGGAGGGGAGGGCCGATACTGGAACGTGGACCGGCGGGGTGAGCGATTAGGCAGTAACAAGTTCTCTGCGTAATCCGCACCCCCAGTCGC
>JAZLLX010000045.1:0-1199 GCA_045598345.1 Acidaminococcaceae bacterium
TGATTTCATTTATTGTTAAAAACAAGATAATAAAAATTACAAAAAATATCTGTTTTTGTGTTTACAGATTATAAAGAAGTTTATAGTATGTTTTTGCCAATGAGGAACAACCCCAGCAAAAACCACCCACGGGTGAAAGTAGCAACGGGGCAACCCCAAAGGCACCAGCCAAGGACGAATGCCAGAGGCCCGAAACACGGCAAGGCCAGCAAGGCCACACAAAGCCGGAGCAGTAGGAAACCGCGTGAAGGTTCAGAGGTTGGAAGGGTTGAATGGATGCTGGCCCGGCATGAAGGGGCGACCAGCAAGAATGGGCGGTTCAAATCCGCAACTGGAAACAGGGCTGGCGAAACAGGGACATCGAGAACCCTGCACGGTTAGGACGATTGGATCAGGCCGTGAAACACAACAAATTTTTCCAATCTCACCCGCCACAAGTTACCGCTTGCGGCGGGGAATGACTGGGAAAATCCAGCCAAGATGCTCGGAGTGGTTCCGAGCTGGCAGTGTTACCCTTGTCGGAGGACCGAATGGGCCTGTGATGTGGGGTCAACTCCGTAAACTGCCACAGGCACGGGCTGGCGGGGGTTCCTCATTTTCCTCCGCCAGCCCGCACAAAGTTTCGGCAAGACACTATGCACTTTTCAATGAGCTGTTGACGACAGGATTATATTAAATTATTTAGTAAGTCAACATATACCAAAAACATTTTTAGCCTCCGCTCAAAAATGTTATCGTGGAGAGAAAAAAGGAGGCTGAAAGTGGAGGAAGGAACAATTTTGGACATTGAAAAAGAGGCACTAGAAATGCTGCTTGATGAAAGAAAAAAGCAGAAGATGTCGCAGTCTGAACTTGGCAAAAAAGCATTTCCCAACAGCGTGAACCCGCTTTCAAAGATAAACGCAATGTATCATATGAAGGCCAGCGACAATAAGCCGTTACGCTTGAGGCTCGGTGACTATTGCGCCATGTGCAGGGCTTTGGGTGTTTCTCCGATAGAAAAACTGGCCATTATTATTGATGGGAAAAAATAAATAAATTTTTTAGTAAAAACTCTTGCCTCATACTAAATTATTTAGTATTCTGCCTTTGCCAACACGGCAAGGGCGGTGAGGCCCGGCACCAATGAAGCACGGCGAGAGTCGGCGTGGAGGGCTACCGATTGACCGTTTGGCCGCAAATGGTTATTTGGAGGTTGA
>JAZLLX010000046.1:0-52523 GCA_045598345.1 Acidaminococcaceae bacterium
TGTTGCAAGCAGGGAAATACCTGAATTTCCCGAGGGAAATTCAGGTATTTCCCTGTTTTTTATTTTTTGCAAAGTTTCATAGTCCTTTGTAACTTGTTTTCAAAGAGCAATAACTCTTCGAAAATTGATAAAATGACGTCATTTCTTCAAAAGTCGCGTCATTTTCTCAATTTTCGTTTGAGTTTTCACGCTTGGGCGTTGGCTGCGATAAATAAATCAATATATCAAAAGCAATGAATTTTTTTTGGTGAATTTGTTTTTAACCCTAAAGTTGTGCAACTTTTTGAACAAGTTGCACAACTTTATACATTTTAGCAAAGCATTAGGGTTTTTCCACTTATAAAAACTTTTACAGCATCAAGAAGTTTACTCATCTTTTCCTTGCAAAGACAGTAAAAATGTATTAAAATATTCAATGAGTAATTGTTTATAAAATATAATCGGGAATTTTCGCCGAAGGCGAAAATTGTCCATAATTATTCATTATTCTTTATTAATTATTAATTGCTTTCGGAGGTGTCATTATGAAGAAATCCAAAACTAAATCCATTCTTGCTTGTGCGGTGCTAGCAAGCGTGCTGTCGGTGGGGGCAATGGCGGAGGCGGCGAATTTTACGTATAAGGTTGATGGCGGAACAGAACAAACTTGGGACGGGAGTTACAACCTGAAATTAAATAATATTGGAGGTGGCACCAAACTGGAAGTTTGGGAAGCAACGCCAAAGCAAGTCAGTAGTTATGACATTTGGGGCAGCGGTCATAATGACACTAATGATCATGGCAACTATTCAGGCAAGACAGTTATTTTTTATAGCGGTCAAGTTAGATTTGTCTATGGCGGTGCGGCAAGGTATGGCAATGCAAATGAAAATACTGTTATCATATACGATGGTGTCACTGTTGATGTTCCTCCTGGTATCTATGGTGGGGATGTTGATTCTTCTGTCTATGGCGGTAATAGTTATCAGGGTTCTACAAGTAAAAATAAAGTTATCTTCAATGGCGGTAGCGCTAAATATGTCTATGGAGGGTACAACGATACCGGCACTGGAGATTCAACTGATAACACGGTTACTATCAATGGGGGCACTATTTATTTAGGTTATGTCCGTGGCGGCAGAGGTGGCGGGATAGTAAGCGGGAATCAGGTTATCATCAATGGCGGCACGATTAAAGAAAACGTTGGTGTTTATGGCGGCAGTGGTGACGGGAAAGTAAGAGGGAATCAGGTTATCATCAATGGCAGTACGATTCAAAATGGTGTTTATGTTTATGGCGCCGAAGGTAGCGGGGAAGTAAGCGGGAATAAGGTTATCATCAATGGGGGCACGGTTAATGGTACTGTATATGCTTCTTATAGTAAAGGTAGTGGTGTTTTAAACAGTAATACTATTGTTGTTTCCGGCGGTAATTTAAGCAATGCAGAAGTATATGGTTATGGTTATAAAAACAGTCCTTCTTCCCACAGCAATAATACTTTACAAATTGAAATTCCCACAACCATCAAAAAAATAGGTAATTTTGACAATATCAGTTTTGTTTTGCCAACCATTACAGGCGATAAAACCATGTTGAGATTAACCGATCCTTTTTCCTTAAATGATTCGGCAGTAAGCGTTTATTTGGGGGAAAATGCCAACAGTGCATTGAACACTAATGCTATAACTTTGGCAGACAATGTCAGCGGTAATTTTGAAGTAACTTATTATGACAAAAATAATAATGCCACAGGATATAAAGAAAAATTTAACCTTGCGTCAGCGGGGGGGTTGAAAATTGGTGATGGTGCAGAAATGCATGTGGTAAAAAATTTGACAACTGATGCAGGTGAAATTTTAGGTAAGCAAAATATGCTTTATGTGGATGATGGTGTAACACTTGCCTTGGCAGGGGGTACTTTGAGAAAGAATTTGACAGGTTCAGGAGGCATAACAGAATTCAATAATGTAGTGGGTGTGGCAGATGGTGTCATTTTGGGAACGTCAAACAACATTGTGAACGGCACATTGGATGTGTTAGGCCATATTACAGCAAGCAATATCCATTTTAAAGATGGCAGTACCTTAAAAGTTGACGGCAATCAGATTTCGGGTACGGCGGCAATTACAGGCATTACCAGTGCCACATTGGCAAGCGATGTAAAAATTTATGTAAGCGGTGCGGTAAAAAACACACCCTATAAAATTCTTGCAGGCAGCGGCATTATTGTCAGCGGCTGGCAGACGGATGCGGGAGCGGGGGACTTGCCCGGCGGCTTGTATGGTGTGGTGATGGATCCGAACTTCAGGGCTGCCTATGGTTTGATTGTGGATATGAATAATACTGAAGCCAACAGCAACGGATTTACTGTTCAATTCAGGGTGGATCCAAAAGCCATGTCCAATGTGGATATAGGCAATATTTTGAGCAATGCGTCACCAAACAGCGCTTTATATAAATATGTTGACACCCTTTCACAGGCACAATCTGACAGTGCTACCCAAGCCACAATTATCAACACCATGACAAATATGAATTCTCTTGCCAATGTGCAACAGGGGACACAGGCAATTATGGGTATGTCAACGGGCGCTTTGCAGACGAACATAGGAACGGGGTCAAGGCCGATGTCAGGTGGCAGCGGTCAGGGGTCAGGGGTCAGGAAGGTTAGTGCTAATGCGAAGGACAGGGCTGCTATTAAAGTTGTGGAACAGGGCAAGAGGGATGAGGTTATGCCGGTAACGGTGGGGAAGGAAACATTGAAATATGACAAAACCGTGTGGGCGAATTATATACACAGCAAAAAGACCATAGACGGGTTGAAATCAGGGCATTTGACTCAGAACAGCACCATCCAATATAACGGTGTAACAGTCGGTGCGGACTTGTGGAGCAATGCCAAAGGGTTTGGCGGACTTGCCCTCACCGCCGCAACAGGCAAAACCAATTCCAGCCAAAACGGGGCAGGCGTAAAGAACGATACGGACTATCACGGTATCAGTTTATACCAACGCTATGACTACAAAGACGTGGCACTGCTCTTTGACTTAAGTTACACCCACGCCAAGAATGATGTAACCATGAGTGCCGCAGGAACAGCGGACGTAACCGCCAAACCGAAATCAGATGCCTACAGTGCGGGGGTGAAGGTGGAATATCCCGTAAAAGTCGGACATAGTTCCCAATTAACACCCTACGCAGGATTGAGATACACCCATGTTCATACGGGCAAATATGAAAACAGTTTGGGAATAAGCAATGACATTAAAGACCAAAATTTAGTAAGCATGCCCTTGGGCGTACAACTGAAAACAGAATACGCCACCCAAAAGGACTGGAGATATGGACACATCTTTGAAGGTGGCTATGTTTGGAATGTGGGCAACCGTCAGAGCGAACAAAGATTAGGGTATCAGGGCGTATATGACAGCATTGACTTTGATGTGACGGACAGGGGTGAATACTTCTTGAAAACCGCCTTCACAGCAAAACACAAGGACACGGACTTTGAACTTGGCTACCGCTACACGAGAGGGGACAACACCAAGGACAACAAATGGAACTTCAATGTAACCTACAACTTCGGCAATGCCACTGGACTGCCTTATAAATCTGTCTTACTCGGCAAGATTGACCTGCTGGAAAGTGCGAACAAAGAATTAAGGGCGGAGAATGTGGAATTGAAAAAAGAGTTGGCGGCAAAAGATGCTGAGATTGCAAGGTTGAAGAAGTTGTTGAGAATGAGGAATTAGTAATGAGTAATGAGTAATTAAGGTAAGATGTTCCGGTGATTATAAATAGGGATTAGGATTTAGAGGTCAGGGGTTAGGTTTCAGGATATAGGAATTAAGAATCAGGAATTAGGGGAAGTTGGCATAGTACGGACTTTTTCCGCCCCAGGCGTGGGGCGGGGGACCGACACAGTTTTTAAGGTCGGTGGTGGGGTCGCTCGCTTGTAGTTAGAAGTTGTAAGTTAGAAGTTATAAATTAAAGGTAGGATGTTCCTATGATTATAGCAATAGTCAGCATTATGTTTAAGTTTAGTTTTTCAGTCGGGGAGAGCGACCCACCCCGTCTTGCCATTCTATGTTCCTTTGGGCAATCCACCCCGCCCACGACTGGGCGGGAAAACAGTTCGCATTATGCTGACTTTTTTATTTTTAATCAAAGGAACGTCTTACCATAGTTTTTCATTTTTAATTTTTAACTTTTAATTTTCTTGGCGGGGGCTACTCGTGTTCCTGTAATCTGTTATATAATCACAGGAACATCCTACAATAATTTTTCATTTTTAACTTATAACTTATAACTTTTAACTGATTAATCTTGCCAGCATTATTGAGATGTGTTATAATTTATATGTAAAATTGTGATTTTGGAGATTAGCAGAATATGGCAATTGATGCCCTGAAAGCAGAAGAATACAGAAAACAACGTCAGGCATTCACTCTTTTGGATGATGCGTTTATGACTGTATTCTTTCATGAAAACATCAAAGCAACAGAACTGGTATTACGGATCATCCTTGACAAAGACGATATAGAAATATTGGAAGTTACCGCCCAGGATGATGTGCCGAGTTTGCAGGGCAGGGGAATACGGTTGGACGTGTTTGCCAAAGACAGCAAAGGAAAACTCTATGATATAGAAGTCCAATGCTCGGAACGAGGGGCGGGATTCAAAAGGGCGAGATACAACAGCAGTTTGCTGGACGCCAATATACTGGAAAAAGGCAGTGAACATGAAGAACTGCCGGAGACATACGTGATATTCATAACACGTGAAGACACTATAGGGAAAAACCTTCCCATATATCACATAGAACGGATGATAAAAGAAACCAAGGAAGAAATAAACGACGGTGCCCATATCATCTATGTGCCGGCATCATATGTGAGCGACACGCCATTGGGAAAACTGATGGCGGACTTCAGAAATCCAAATCCGCATACAATGAATTATAAAGAACTTGCGGAAAAAGCAAAAAACTTGAAAGAAACAGAAGGAGGAGAAGAAAAAATGTGTGCAATTACAGAAAAATGGTATAACGATGGCAAGGCGGAAGGCATTGCAGAAGGCATTGCAGAAGGTGAGGCAAGAGGTGAGGCAATAGGCGAGGCAAGAGGTATTGAACAAGGCAAGGCGGAAGGTTATAACGCAGTTGCGGAAGCAATGATTAAAGACAAAATGCCGTTGGAGCAAATTCAAAAATTTACAAAACTTTCTTTAGAGAAATTAAATGCAATTAGTAAAGAGATTGGCGTAGCGTTAGTTATGTAACGATAAAAATGGTGTGAGTTGATTTATGTTAATTCGCATTATATTTACTCCCTGAAACCCTAAATACTTCGCCTCAATCCGAACATTAAATAAAAAATTTCATAAAAAATCCGCCTTTTGCATAGCAAGGGGCGGATTTTTGTGTTATAATTCTTACGTATTTTTTTACTAATCTATTTCAGGAGGAGAAAAATCATGTTGGAAAAGTTGTTCCGCTTGGCGGAAAACGGCACTACCCTGCGTACAGAGGTGATTGCCGGTATTACCACTTTTATGACCATGGCCTACATCTTGGCGGTTAACCCTGCAATTTTGAGTTGTGCAGGTATGGACAGCGGCGCGGTGTTCGTAGCCACCTGTCTGGGCGCTTTTGTGGGCACTATGTTAATGGCTTTCTTGTCCAATTATCCTTTTGCACTTGCTCCGGGTATGGGTTTGAACGCCTTTTTTGCTTTCACGGTTTGCGGGCAAATGGGCTATCCCTGGCAACTGGGTCTGGCTGCGGTGTTCGTGGAAGGTATTTTGTTCATTATCCTTTCTTTAACACCGGTCCGGGAGGCGATTTTCAATGCCATTCCTATGGGGTTGAAATGCGGTGTTTCCGCAGGCATCGGCCTGTTCATTGCTTTTATCGGTTTGCAGACCTCCAAGTTTGTGGTTGATAATCCTGCCACTTTGGTCGGTATTTATAACTTTAAAGCCGCCATTGCGGACGGCAGCATTCATTCCACCGGTATGGGCGTGCTGCTCTGTATTTTCGGCGTGTTCCTGATTGGCTTTTTAATGGCGAAAAAAGTTAAGGGCGCTATCCTGATTGGTATCGTGGGCACTTATTTGGCTACTATTCTTTGCCAGATGACGGGTCTTTATGTTCCCAATCCGGCGGCAGGGATGTACAGCGCATATCCTAACTTCAGCAGTTTTGGTATTCCCAGTATTTCCGCCACTTTCTGCAAGTTTGATTTTTCCCAGTTGTTCACATTTAACTTCGTAACCATTATGCTGACTTTTATGTTCGTTGATTTGTTTGATACTTTGGGAACTTTGATTGGTGTGGCTTCCAAGGCGGATATGCTGGACAAGGAGGGCAAGTTGCCCCGCATTCAGGGCGCTTTGCTGGCGGATTCCGTTGCAACGGTGTTTGGTGCGGTTTTGGGTACAACAACGGTTACCACTTATGTTGAATCCAGCGCCGGCGTGGTTGAGGGCGGACGCACGGGTCTGACCGCTGTGGTTACGGGTTTTCTTTTCCTGATTTCTTTGGTCTTTGCCCCTATCTTTTTGGCAATCCCCGGCTTCTGCACGGCCCCTGCTCTGATTGTTGTGGGCTTTATGATGTTTTCCGGCTTGCTGAAAGTTAATTTTGATGATATCGGCGAGGCGCTGCCGGCTTATATTGCCGCCATTGCCATGCCTTTCTTCTACAGTATTTCCGAAGGCATTTCCATGGGCGTTATTTCCTACACCTGGATTAATCTTGCTTCCGGAAAGAAGGTCAGCAAGGTGATAATTGCTTTGACGGTACTTTTTGTACTGAAATATATCTTTATTTGATGTGAGAAGGACTGATGGGTAATCGTATTTTGACGGTTGCGCTTGGAAACGACCCTGCTGATTTGATTTTGAAAAACGGCAGGGTTGTTGACGTTGTAACCGAGTCCGTTTATGAGGGTGATATTGCTGTTGTGGACGGCCTGATTGCAGGCGTGGGCAAGTATGACTTGGGGAAAAAGGTTATTGATTTGAAGGGCGCTTTTGTTACCCCGGGTTTCATCAATGCCCATTTGCATGTGGAGTCCAGTATGGCCACACCTGAAGATTATTGTGTGGAGGAACTGAACTGGGGTGTTACCACTTTGGTCACTGACCCCCACGAGATTGCCAATGTGGCAGGCGCAAGGGGCATCCGCTATATGCTGGAGGCGGGCAACGCTATGCCGGTGAACTATTATGTGCAGTTGCCCAGTTGCGTGCCGGCTACGCCTTTTGAGAGTTCCGGCACGGTAATGCATACCAAGGATATGATTTTGTGCATGGACTGGCCCGGTGTGCTGGGGATGGGCGAGATGATGAATGTGCCCGGGGTGCTGAACCAGGATACGGAGGTTATGCAAAAACTGCAGGCCTTCCGCCGGGAGGGGCGGCCTATTGACGGGCATGCACCCTGCGTGGGCGGCAGGGAACTGGCGGCCTATGTGGGGCAGGGCATAACCACTGACCACGAAAGTGTTTCCTGGGGCGAGGCGAAGGAAAAACTGCGTAACGGGGTTGCGGTGTGGGTGCGTGAAGGCAGCGCCAGCCGTAATTTGGAGGATATAATCATCGGGGCGGTCCGGGACAAGGCATCCTTCAGCCGTATGGGTTTCTGCACGGACGACAAGCATTTGGCGGATATCCACAAGGAAGGCACGGTGCGGGCAATGGTGCTGAAGGCGGTGAATTTGGGTGTGCCGGTTTGTACCGCCATCGCAATGGCAACCATTAACCCGGCACGGGTGTACGGGTTCAAGCATTTGGGTGAGATTGCGCCCGGCAAACAGGCGGATCTTGTGGTTTGGGATGATTTGGAAACTTTGAAACCTTTGCAGGTTTATTACAAAGGCGAGGATGCCCTGGCGAAAATGGTGGAGGTGCAGAAAAGGAAGATTCCGGGGGCCTTGCTGAACACGGTGCATTTGGCGGATTTCGTTAAGGAAGATTTGTGCCTGGCCTGGGATGAAGATGGGGAATATCCTGTGATTGAACTTCTGCCGGGACAGATTATGACGGAAAAATCCACAGTGAAGGGCAGGGAGATTGCCAAAAGGTTGAAGGAAGGTTCTTTGGCATATATTTCTGTTTTGGAGAGGCATCACGCCACGGGGAATATCGGCAAGGGCTTCATCAGCGGTTACGGAATCAAGGACGGTGCGGTGGCCACCACGGTCGCCCACGACAGCCATAATCTGATTGTGGTTGGTACGGATGCGGTGAGCATGGCAACGGCGGTGGAGAAATTGCAGGAGATGGGCGGCGGTTATGCCCTGGCATCCGGGGAACATATTTTCGGTTCTGTGGCTTTGGAAGTGGCGGGGCTGATGAGCAGCCAACACAGCGGGGAACTTACCAAAAACTTGGACAGGATAAGTGCTGCGGCCCATGAAATGGGGGTTGCGGAAGGGGTTGATCCCTTCATAACTTTGTCCTTTATGGCGCTGCCGGTTATTCCCAAACTGAAGATTACGGACAAGGGTTTGTTTGATGTGGAAACATTTTCCTTTATAAATTAAAAATTTTGTTGCTATATTTTTTTAAATATGGTATTATATCAAGGCAAAAATAAAACTCGATACGAAAAGAGGTGAAAAAAGTGAAGGAAAAGATTCATCCGAAATTTAATGAAGTAAAAGTAACTTGCGCTTGTGGCAATACTTTTACTACCGGAAGCGTGAAAGATGAGATTCGCGTGGATGTTTGCTCTAAGTGCCATCCCTTCTTTACGGGAGCACAAAGAACTGCAGCAGCCCGTGGTCGTGTCGAGAGATTTAATAAACGTTTCGGTAAGGATAAGTAAAAAAAGCGTGCTGCGGCACGCTTTTTTGAATTGTGATGCAGGTTGTGATTATGGCTAAATATAAAATTGGGGGCCAGGCGGTGATTGAGGGGATTATGATGCGTAGCCCTAAAACCGTCAGTTTGGCAGTGAGAAAAGCAGATGGCAGTATTTATGTGGAGTCCAAGAACGCTTCCACAATCCGTGACAAATACCCTGTTTTGAACAAGCCCCTGCTGAGGGGTGTTATTGTGCTATGGGAGTCGTTGCGTGACGGAATGGTGGGCTTGCAACGGAGCGCCCAAATGGCAACGGATGGTACGGAAGAGGAAATGACTACTGCGGAAAGCATTTCCACTATTCTCGTGGCGGTGCTTGTGGCAGTAGGGCTTTTTATTGTGGTGCCGACCTGGTCCATGAAGTTCTTGCATACTGTTACGGATGAGCCCCTTTACTTGAATTTGTTTGAAGGGCTGTTGAGAATATCTATTTTCCTTGCTTATGTGGTTACCATCAGCCAAATGAATGATATCAGGCGGGTGTTCCAATATCACGGGGCGGAGCATAAGACCATTTACACTTATGAGGCGGATGAGGAACTGACGGTGGAAAATGTGCGGAACAAGAGTACACTGCATCCCCGCTGCGGCACGAATTTTTTAATGATAGTAATGCTGATAAGTATTTTTGTTTTTGCCTTTTTCGGCTGGCCCAATGTGTGGATCAGGATTGCCAGCCGTATTGTGATGATGCCGGTGATTGCTGGGGTAAGTTATGAGATTATCCGTTTTGCAGGCGACCATTGCAAAAACCCATTGGTACATGCCTTGATTATGCCGGGGCTTCTGTTGCAGAAACTCACCACCCGTGAGCCGGACGACAGCCAGATTGAGGTTGCCATAGCGGCGGTGAAAAGGGCGCTGGGAGATAATGAGTAATTAGTAATGAGTAATGAGTAATTATGGTAGGATGTTCCGGTGATTATATTTTGGGTTTCGGGTGTGCGGGGTTATGCGACCCCCCGTCCGCCCATAAAGGGGCGGGGGACCGCCTATGGGAGCGTGTTGGCGGTGGTGGGGTGAGCAATTACGCTGACAATTTATCAAGAAATAAATGTCAAAGAAAAAAGAATAAAGAAAAAATATGGTAGGATGTTCCAGTGATTAGAGCAGGGAAGTTTGAAAAGGGCGAAAGTTCGTAGGGGCAGGTTTGTAACCTGCCCGAAGAATAGACGATAAGAGAAGAAAGAACGGGCGGGTTTGAAACCCGCACCTTACGGGGAAAATTGTAAGTTAGAAGTTTATGAATGCTTCGCATAATGCAAAAACACCCGTCTGCCCCTGTGTTCCTGTGGGCAGCCACCCTCTTTAGAAAGAGGGGAAAAAGTCGGCATAGTGCGGATTCTATAATTATAATCGGAAAATTTCGCAAATTGAGGTAGTGTATGAATACGAAGTTTGTTTTTAGTAAGGTGTTTTTTAAAGATGTTTGGAATTTGACCAAGGCATATTTCACCAGCGAGGAGAAGAAAAGGGCTTGGTTTCTTTTCATTTCCATTATTGTTCTGACTCTTGCCATTGTTTATATTTTGGTGGAACTGAACCATTGGTACAACAGTTTTTACAGTGCTTTGCAGGAATATAATGCCACCAAAATTTATGATGAACTTTTTCGTTTCAGCTGGCTGGCCGCCATTTACATCGCTTTGGCGGTATATGCTTATTATCTCCGCCAGAAACTGATTTTGCACTGGCGGGAATGGTTGACCAAGCGTTTTATTGATGAATGGTTGGCACATAAGACCTATTACAATTTGCAAATGTTCGGCACGGACACGGATAACCCGGACCAACGTATCAGTGAGGATGTAAAACTTTTTGTCAATATGACCTTAAATTTGTTTTTGGACTTTTTGAAGTCCGTAACAACTTTAGTAAGTTTTGTTGCCATTCTCTATAATTTGAGCGGAACGCTGGAATTTAATTTCTTAGGCAGGCATTGGGTGATTGACGGTTATTTGTTCTGGGCGGCTTTGCTCTATTCCATCGCCGGCACTTGGGTCACTCATATTGTGGGCAAAAAATTAGTGGAACTGAATTATGTGCAACAGAAATACGAGGCGGATTTCCGTTTCAGTATGATTCGTATGCGGGAGGCGGCGGAGTCCGTTGCTTTTTACAATGGTGAGGAACGGGAGAGTTTGGTGTTCAAAGACCGTTTCGTCAAACTGTTAAAGAATTTCTGGAAGTTGGTCAACAAGCAAAAGGAATTGATTTTGTTGGGATCCGGCTACGGTCAGATTGCCATTATTTTTCCGTTTGTGGTGGCCATGAGCCGCTATCTTAATAAAGAGTTCACTTTGGGTGGGCTGATGCAGGTCAATTCCGCTTTCAGCAGGGTGCAGGAGTCCCTGAGTTTCTTTGTGGATACTTACAGCACCATTGCGGAATGGCAGTCCGTTGTAATGCGTCTTTCCCTTTTCGGCAAGCACATGGGAACTGTCACCAAAGATGTGGAAGATTATCATGTGGAGTCGGTTACGGGTGCGGTGGTGGCGGCAGAGGGATTGAATGTGACTTTGCCCGGCGGCAGGGTGCTTTTGGAAGATGTGCATTTCACTTTGCCAAGCGGTACCAATGTTTTGATAAAGGGGCCAAGCGGTTGCGGCAAGTCCACCTTGCTCCGAGCCATCAGCGGCATTTGGCCTTACACCAACGGCAAGATAATTTTGCCACCGAGAGAGAGCATTATGTTTATACCCCAAAAACCCTATTTGCCTTTGGGGACATTGCGGGAAGTGCTTACTTATCCCGGTGCTGATGCAGAAGATGGCACTATTCGCCTGATGATGGAAAGGTGTTGTATTGCTTATCTTGGGGACAAGTTGGATGAGGTGGCGGACTGGAGCCATGTGCTGAGCGTGGGCGAGCAGCAGCGGGTGGCCTTTGCCCGTGCTTTGTTGATTCAACCGCAATGGCTTTTTCTTGATGAGGCCACAAGTGCTTTGGATGAGGATACGGAAAAGATTATGTACACTAATTTGGGCGATTATCTGCCACAGACAACGGTTATCAGCGTTGGCCACCGTTCCACATTGTCCGTGTTCCACAGGGCAGTGCTGAGGATTGGGGATAGGAAGTGCTTTTTGGAATAGTTTTGTTTAATTTGTTTAATGAATAATGAATAATTTAGGTAAATAGTTCCAGTGATTATAATTATGAATTAAGAATGCAGAATTAAGAATGATGGTAGAATGTTCCTGTGATTAGATTTTGGGTTTCAGGTGTACGGGGTTATGCGAACCCTCGTCCGCCCATAAAGGGGCGGGGGACCGCCTACGGGAGCGTGTTGGCGGTGGTGGGGTGAGCAATTACGCTGACAATTTATCAAGAAATAAATGTCAAAGAACAAAGAATAAAGAACAAATATGGTAGGATGTTCCTGTGATTAGAGCAGGGAAGTTGGGGGTTGAGTAACCTCCCTCCGTTGAGGGAGGGGGACCGTCGGTAGTTTTTCGGTGGACGGTGGAGGGAGCGATTAGGTAGTAACAAGTTTTCTGCGTAATCCGCACCCCCAGTCGCCTTTCTATGTTCCTTTAGGCGACAGCCCCCGCAAGGGCGGGGGCAACTTATGTTCCTGTAATCTGTTATATAATCAAAGGAACATATCACCATAGTTTTAGGTTTAACTTTTAATTTCTTTATGTTATTGTGATTATAATCGGGAATTTTCGCGAAGCGAAAATTGTCCACAATTATTCATTATTCTTTATTCATTATTAATTGAAGCAAGGAGGGCGAGTTATGGAGTACCTTAGCTTGGACATCGGTCGGGCGGCGTTGAAAATTGCCATGAGCAAGACCCGTGAGGATGAAAACAAAATTAAAAAAGATTTGTCGGAAAAGGGTATCCGTACGGCGGCGGTGGATTTTGGGGGAGAGTTTATTAAGGTGATTCCCAAAATCACGGAGCGTGCCGTGGTGGCCGCCCAACGGGAAGGGTTGGTTTCCGACTCCCATGTGGGAGCAGGTGCGGTGTCCGGCGCAACTCATGCCGCCATCGGACAAATCAGCAATCTTGCCACTGGGTTCAATGTCGGGGGCAAGATTGGTATTGCCCGTTGGGATGAGCATCTTTGCGTAGCCATTTATGCCGGTGTTGGTGTGCTCAACCTGAATGAAATCTGCGTAGGCCTCAGCCACAGGACTTTGAGCAAGGACATATAAGTTTGTGATTAGGTTTTATGCCCCTGAGTACAGGGAAAAAGTTAAACATTTGCTGGGGCTTTTGCTGCCCGTAATTGCTACGGAATTGGCCATGTTCGGCATGAGTTTTTTTGATGCCAGCATGAGCGGTCAGGCGGGCCCTGTGGAATTGGCAGGCACGGCCATGGCGGGGAATGTCTGGATGCCGCTCCGTGCCGGAATGGGGACTGCCTTAATGGCGGGCACTCCCATTGTTGCCCAGTTAATCGGCGCCAAGAAGATGGGGGAGATTCCCAAAGTTATACAGCAAGGATTGTTTCTGGCTGTTTTTTTTGCTTTGGCGGTGATTCTGCTTTTGACTTTCGGGGCGCCTCTTTTTTATGATTATCTGAATTTGGAAACTGATGTCAAACATGTGGCGGTGTGGTACGGTATCAGCGTAGGCGGCGGTGTGCTGCCCTTCTTTCTGATAGGGCCTCTGCGTGCCTTGGTGGACAGTTTGGGTCACACGGATTTGACGATGAAAATCTTTTTGCTGGCACTGCCTGTGAATGGTGTTTTGAATTACATTTTTATTTTCGGCTGCGGATTTGTGCCCGCTTACGGGGGCATTGGCGCCGGCATTGCCACGGGAATTACCTACTGGATTTTATTTTTTATGTTTGTCTGGTGCGTCCATTGTCTGCCGGGGTTGAAAGAGTTTCACATTTTCAGGCAGATTGGTTTTGCTTGCAGGCAGTTTTGGGAATATGTGCGGATTGGCATTCCCATGGGTGTGGGGGTTTTTCTTGAATGTGGGGTTTTTGCCATAACCGCTTTTTTGATTGCCAAGTTTGGTACTGCCTTTATTGCGGCGGATGTAGCCGCCACTAATTTTTGCACCATTATGTATATGATTCCCTGCAGCATTTCCATGGCCTCCACAATTTTGGTCGGGGTGGAGGTTGGCGCCAAGCACAAAGAGAATGCCCATATCTTTGCTGTTTTGGCGTTGCAAATCAGTTTGGCGGCGGTGTTTGTTTATACCGCCCTGGAATTTTTGTCCGTGGAGCGGATTGCCAGGATATACACGGAGGACAAAGAGGTAATGGGCATTATCGTGAACTTTATGATGTATGGCATTGTGTGGCAGTTCTTTGATGCGGTGGGGGCGCCTTTGCAGGGCATACTGCGTGGATATAAGGATGTGAAGTTCACTTTTCTCATCAGTGTTTTTGCCTTTTGGTGCGTGTGCCTGCCCTACGGAGTTTATATGGACTATGTGCAGGGGCGGGAGGCCTATTGTTATTGGGAAGGGATTAATCTCAGTTTGTTTGTGAATTCCATAGCCCTGTTCTGCCGCTTGGGGTACAGGGAAAAACAGGAACTCTAAAAAGATATTTCAAAAGGTGTTTGCAATAGCAAGCACTTTTTTGGTATAATATTAAAAAATTTTGGAGGGGGAGCCATGCCGGAAAGTTTTTTTGGTTGGGTATTGTTCCTGGTAGATAAATATGGCATGATTTTCGTGAAGGGTGCGGGGGTTACTCTGGCACTGGCGATTGTGGGTACCGCCATCGGTTGTCTGATCGGTCTGGTGGTCGGTCTTTTGCAGACCATTCCCGTTGACCCGGAGGACAGTATTGTCAAGAAAATCAGCGTCAAAATTTTGAAATGGATTTTGGACGCCTATGTGGAGGTCTTCCGTGGAACGCCTATGATTGTGCAGGCCATGGTGCTTTATTACGGTGCCATGAGTGTGTTTGATATTGATATGAGTCCTATGTTTGCGGGCTTTTTTGTGGTCAGCATTAACACCGGCGCCTATATGGCGGAAACTGTGCGGGGCGGCATTGACAGTATTGACCCGGGACAGAAGGAGGCCGCCATTGCCATCGGTATGAACCATGTTCAGACCATGCGTTGTGTGGTACTGCCCCAGGCGTTAAGGAATGTTATGCCCCAACTGGGCAACAACCTTATAATCAATATTAAAGACACATCCGTACTGAATGTTATTTCCGTGACGGAATTATATTTCGCTTCCAAATCGGCGGCGGGTGTGTATTACCGCTATTTTGAAGTGTTCTTCGTAACCTGTGTGGTTTATTTCATTATGACCTTTACCGCCAGCCGGATTCTCCGCTGGTGGGAAGGTAAGATGGACGGTCCCAGGGACTATGCTCTGGTGGATGTGGACCCCATGATGGATCCCTGCGGTGCAGTGCCACTGCCTGTGAAGAAACAGAAAGGACGGATGTAAAATGGAAAAAGAATTATTGTTGTCCGTCAAAAATTTGCAAAAGAGTTTCGGCGAGCATGTGGTATTGAAGGGGATAAATCTTGATGTGCATAAGGGTGATGTGATTTGTGTTATCGGCCCTTCCGGCTGCGGCAAATCCACCTTTATCCGTTGCATAAACTTTTTGGAACAGCCCACGGACGGGGATATTCTTTATCGTGGCGAGAATGCCAAAAAGGCCTTTAAGTCCTTGCCCATGTACCGCACCAAAGTGGGAATGGTGTTCCAACAATTTAATCTGTTCAACAATATGACCGTGCTGGAAAACTGCATGGTGGGCCAGGTCAAGGTGTTGAAACGGCGTGAAGAGGAAGCAAGGGAAAATGCCATGAAATACTTGCGTCATGTGGGTATGAGCGCCTATATCAATGCCAAACCCTATCAGTTGAGCGGCGGCCAAAAACAGCGTGTTGCCATTGCTCGTGCTTTGGCATTGGAGCCGGAAGTGCTTTTGATGGACGAGCCCACCAGCGCCCTTGACCCGGAGATGGTTGGGGAAGTGTTGAATGTTATGCGTGATTTGGCAAAGGAAGGACTGACCATGGTGATTGTCACTCACGAAATGGCCTTTGCCCGTGACGTTTCCACCCAAGTGGTAATGCTTAATGACGGTGTCATTTGTGAAAGCGGAGAGCCAAAAGAATTTTTTGCCCGTCCCAAGACGGACAGGGCCAAAGAGTTCTTGAGCCGCTTTCAAAATTTATAATTTTTAGGAGGTTGAAAAATGATTTCTGGAACTATGGATTATGTGGAAAAGTATGCGCCCTATCTGGATTACAGAGTATTGCGTGCTTTGGAATGGCTGCAAACTATGGACTTTACAGGCCTGCCGGAGGGTGAATACGAAATTTTAGGTGAAGACCTTTTCGCCCGTATCAGCGAGTATGACACTCAGCCGAAAGAAGAGCGGGGTGCAGAACGTCACGAGAAATATATTGATGTGCAATATATTTTGGAAGGTCAGGAAACAGTTTATTACACACCCTACAAGATTTCCTACAAATTGGATGTGCACGGGGAGATGAAGGAAGACACACTTTTCTACAAGGATGTGAAGGAAGAAAACTGCGTACATATCAAGAACGGTGACTTTGCGGTGTTCTATCCCTGGGAGATTCACAGGCCTAATTGTTTCTTCGCAGACAAGCCGGAACATGTGAAAAAAGTTGTGGTGAAAGTAAAAGTTTTTGCATAAATAAAATTATTTTCTTGACAACAAGATATTCGTAAGGTATAATATTCGGCGTCTAAAAAATTGGACAGGTTCCCGAGTGGTTAAAGGGAGCAGACTGTAAATCTGCCGCGTTTCGCTTCGTTGGTTCGAATCCAACCCTGTCCACCACCATCGCGGGGTGGAGAAGTGGTATCTCGTCAGGCTCATAACCTGAAGATCGGTGGTTCAAATCCGCCCCCCGCAACCAAGTTTTCAAGCTGATGTAGCTCAGTCGGCAGAGCGTATCCTTGGTAAGGATAAGGTCACCAGTTCAATCCTGGTCATCAGCTCCAAATTTTGGCGGCATAGCTCAGTTGGCTAGAGCAAACGGTTCATACCCGTTGTGTCCGCGGTTCAAATCCGTGTGCCGCTACCAAAAAAAATCATCCCCTGCAAATGCGGGGGATTTTAATTTGTCAGGATTTAGGATAAAGGAATCAGGATTTAGGAATTAGTATTCAGGATTTAGGATTTAGGGAAAGTTGGCATAAAACGGAAGTAACCCTCTCCTTGGGGAGAGGGGCAGGGGTGTGGGGAAACATAGGATTACGCTGACGCTAATGAAAAGATAAAAACTTAAAGCTTAAAGTTATGGTAATATGTTCCTGTGATTAGACGGAATTACCCCTTCCTTTTGGGAGGGGAGGGCCGATACTGGAACGTGGACCGGCGGGGTGAGCGATTAGGCAGTAACAAGTTTTCTGCGTAATCCGCACCCCCAGTCGCCTTTCCGTGTTCCTTTAGGCGCCAGGGCCCGCAAAGGCGGGGGCTACTCGTGTTCCTGTAATTTGTTATATAATCACAGGAACATCTTACCATCATTCTGCATTCTTAATTCAAAATTCTTAATTAGTTCCCAATCCCCAGTCGCCGACCAAAAAAGTTATCGGCGAGAGCCCCTTCACCAAGGGGCCTTAAGTTTGCATTAAGCGGACTTTTCTATTCTAATCACAGGAACTTTTTACCATAGTTTTAAGCTTTAAGTTATTAACTTTTAATTTTTTTCTCAAGTCCCTGCGGAAATCTTTTAATTTTACTTGACATACAATTCTATATATGGTATCTTATTAGGGCAACAAATTTTGTTGCTCTTTTAATTTGCGCTAAGTGAGGTGTAAGAAATGCGTAATTTAGTTACTTTGGAATGCACAGAGTGCAAGCAAAGAAATTATCAAACCAACAAGAACAAGAAGAACGACCCTGATCGCATTGAGTTGCAAAAGTATTGCAAGTTCTGCAAGAAACATACTTTGCACAAAGAAACGAAGTAATCGTTCTTAAGGAGAATCACTGTGAGCGGCTTGATTGACTTTATCCGTGGAACATTTGAAGAACTGAAAAAAGTAACTTGGCCCACGAAGAAGGAAGCCATCAACAGTACCATAGTGGTACTCATAGCTGTTGTATTCTGTTCGGTGCTGATTTGGGTGGTGGACACACTGCTCGCTCTTGGTTTCCGTCTGATTATGCAGTGAATGTAAGGAGAATGTTTCAATGGGTGAAAAGCATTGGTATGTGGTGCATACCTATTCCGGTTATGAAAACAGAGTTCAGGACAACCTGATGCGTAAGGTGGAATCCCTTGGCATGCAGGACCGTGTGTTGCGGGCCGTTGTTCCTATGGAGAATGTGGTTGAGGAAAAAAACGGCAAACGGGTTATCGTGCAGAAAAAACTGTACCCCGGCTATGTGCTGGTGGAGATGGTGGTTGAGCCCGATACCTGGTACGCAGTGCGTAACACCCCCGGTGTTACGGGCTTTGTGGGTTCGGAAAAAGTTCCCGTACCTCTGACGGACAAGGAGGCAGAGCGGCTGCTCCGTTCCATCGGGGTTGAAGTTGAGGAAAAACGGGAAAAGATTGAGATTAAAGTTAAAGTCGGCGAGAACGTGCGTATCCGTGAGGGGGCCTTTGCGGACTTCATTGGCAAGGTATTGGAAATCAATGAAAACCGTGGCACCATCACTGTGTCCATTGATATGTTCGGACGTGAAACACGCACGGAAGTTGACTATTTCCAAATTGAAGAAGTTTAAAAGAAGGAGGTGAAACAATGCCAAAGAAGGTTGTCAAGGTAGTAAAGTTACAGGTTCCCGGTGGCAAGGCAACTCCGGCACCCCCGGTTGGTCCCGCACTTGGCCAGGCAGGTATTAACATTATGGCCTTTGTAAAGGATTTCAACGCTCGTACCGCACAGCAGGCAGGACTTCTGATTCCTGTAGAAATCAGTGTTTTCGAGGACCGTTCCTTTACCTTTATCACCAAGACCCCGCCAGCATCTGTGTTGCTTTTGAAAGCGGCAGGTCTGGAAAAAGCGTCCGGTACCCCTAACAAGGTGAAGGTTGCAAAAGTGGGACGCGACAAGGTGCGTGAAATCGCACAGTTGAAGATGGCGGACCTGAACGCAGGCAGTGTTGAAGCGGCAATGCGTATGGTTGAAGGCACAGCCCGTTCAATGGGTATTACCATCGAAGGATGAGTAGTGGGAGGCGTAAGCCGTTAATACCACAAGGAGGACAAAATGGGTAAAAAGTATGATGACGCTTTAAAGCTGATTGAAGCGGGCAAGTTCTACACCCCGAAAGAAGCGGTGGAACTTGTTAAGCAAACTTCCGTAACGAAGTTTGACAGCAGTGTGGAACTGGCAGTTCGTTTGGGTGTTGATCCCAAATATCCTGACCAACAGGTTCGTGGCGCGATGGTTCTTCCCAACGGCACCGGCAAATCCAAAAAGGTTTTGGTGTTTGCAAAGGGTGCCAAGGAGCAGGAAGCATTGGCGGCAGGTGCGGACTTTGTAGGCGGGGACGATCTGGCTACCAAAATCAAAGGCGGTTGGATGGACTTTGATGTTTGCGTTGCAACCCCTGATATGATGGGCGTTGTGGGCAAATTAGGTAAGATTTTGGGCCCCCGTGGTTTGATGCCTAACCCCAAGGTTGGCACCGTAACCATGGATGTTACCAAAGCAATCAACGAAATTAAAGCCGGCAAGGTTGAGTACCGTTGCGACAAGGGCGGCAATGTGCAGGCAAGCATTGGCAAGGTAAGTTTTGAGTCAATCAAACTTTTGGAAAACTACCTGGCATTGATTGATACCCTGATTAAGGTTAAACCTTCCGGAGCGAAAGGCACTTATATCAAGGCCGTAACCCTGAGCACCACCATGGGCCCCGGCGTACGCATTGATACATTGAAAGCCAACAGCGACAAATAACCATTCAAATTAAATCAGAAGATTATCGGGCCAAAGACAACAGGTATCGCAAGATGTAAGCAAGTCGCCTGTCGAGGCCGGAGAAGGATAGATACCCCTGACCTCCGGCTCTGGCCGAAGGTCTTTTTGATTAGCAAAATCAAGTAAAGGAGGTAAAGTATATGGCAGTAAGACCGGAAAAAGTTGCCAAAGTTGCCGAACTTAAGGAATTGCTCACAGCGTCCAAAGCGGTGATTTTAGTTGACTTCAAAGGTTTGACCGTTGCAGAAGATACTGCACTCCGTGCGAAAATGCGTGAAGCCGGTGTAAAATACACTGTGGCAAAAAACACTTTCATCAGCATTGCCGCAAAGGAAGCAGGTATTGAAGGCCTTGACGTGGCGCTGGAACAAAACACCGCTATGGCATGCGCCCCGGAAGATCCGGTAGCAGTGGCCAAAATTGTTATGGAATTCGTGAAATCCACGAAGAAGTTAAAGGTTAAACTGGCAGTACTTGACGGCGCGGTTGTTGATGCGAAAGCAGTTGCAGCATTGGCAAATCTGCCCCCGAAAGAAGTGTTGCTCGCCAAAATGCTTGGCAGCATGCAAGCCCCTGTTACAGGGTTTGTACGTGTTCTCAACGGTACCCTATCCAAAGTGGTTTATGCTTTGGATGCGATACGCAAACAAAAAGAATCCGCTTAAGCGGCAAATTATTTTTAAGAAAATTGGAGGATTTTAAAAATGGATAAGGCACAAATTATTGAAGCGATTGAAAAAATGACCGTTCTTGAATTGGCTGAACTGGTTAAGGAATTGGAAGACAAGTTTGGTGTTAGCGCTGCCGCTCCCGTGGCAGTTGCCGCTGCTCCTGCTGCTGGCGGTGCTGCTGCCGGCGGTGCAGAAGAAAAGACCGAATTTGACGTTGTATTGACCGCTGCAGGCGCATCCAAGATCAACGTTATCAAGATTGTTCGCGAAGTTACCGGCTTGGGCTTGAAGGAAGCGAAGGATTTGGTTGACGGCGCTCCCAAAGCAGTTAAAGAAAAAATCGGCAAGGCAGATGCTGACGCTCTCAAGAAGAAACTTGAAGAAGCAGGCGCTACTGTTGAACTGAAATAAGCTTCAAAATATTGTTTGACACAATGAATAAAAGGCACTCTGCAATGCAGGGTGCCTTTTAGTTTGGCTGATGGCTTATTGACGGCATTTGTTCATATAGTACATTTTTATGAATAAATATGTGTTCTTTGTGGTAATTATCATTTACAAAAAGGTACAGTGATGCTATAATAATTGGCGTTTTTTTTCGGGTAAGTTTTTATCCGTCAAAAAATTGTTACAAATATATCTTAAGGAGTTTTTTTGATGGGTGCAATTGAATTTGTTTGTGAAAATCTTGGGGTGAACGGTGCCGGGCATCTGACCTTTGCGGGGCAGGACACGGTGCTTTTGGCGGGGCAGTACGGCACGCCGCTTTACCTGATGGACGAGGAGCGTATCCGGCATAATTGCCGTGTTTATACAAATGCTTTCAAAAAGAATTTTGCCATCGGTTCCAAACCCCTTTATGCCAGCAAGGCCTGCTCGTTTAAGCAGATTTACCGCATTGTGCAGGAAGAAGGAATGGGCATTGATGTGGTTTCCTGCGGGGAAATTTATACCGCTTTGCAGGCAGGGTTTGATTTGCGGAACGCTTATTTCCACAGCAACAACAAAACGGATGAGGATGTGGGCTATGCCATGGACAAGGGCGTGGGCTGTTTTGTAGTGGATAATGTGGAAGAAATCCGGGTCATTGAAAAGGAAGCGGCGGAGCGTGGCATCCGGCAGAAAGTGCTGTTGCGGCTTACGCCGGGCATTGACCCCCACACCTATGCCGCCGTGAATACGGGGCAGGTGGATTCCAAGTTTGGCACCGCCATTGAAACGGGGCAGGCAGAGGAGGCCACGGCCTTCATTTTGCAGCAGCCCCATGTGGAACTGACGGGCTTCCACTGCCATGTGGGTTCTCAGGTTTTCACGGAGGATGTGTTTGAACGGAGCGTGGTGGTGATGCTGGAATTTATTGCCACCGTCAAGAAAAAGTTTGGCTTTGAGGCCGTACAACTCAATTTGGGCGGAGGTTACGGTGTCCGCTATGTGGAAAGTGATGCCGTGCTGGACATTGGCAAAAAACTGGAAGAACTTTCCCACGTGGTTAAGGAAACTTGTGCAAGGTTACAAATTTCCGTGCCTGCCTTTTTGATGGAGCCGGGCCGCAGCATTGTGGCGGATGCGGGGCTGACCCTTTATACGGTTGGCACTTTGAAAGAAATTCCCGGCTACAAAAATTATGTTTCCATTGACGGGGGCATGACGGACAATCCCCGGTTCGCTTTGTACGGTTCACGCTACACTTGCCTGACCGCCAACAAAATGCAGGAAACCTGTGACAAGGAGGCCTCTTTGGTGGGGCGGTGCTGTGAAAGCGGGGACATTATTCAGGAGCATGTGCAATTTCCCAAAAGTATAAAAAGAGGGGATATAGTTGCAGTTTGCACCACAGGGGCGTATAATTATTCCATGGCTTCCAACTATAATCGGATTCCCCGCCCGCCGGTGGTGATACTTAAGGACGGGGGGAGTTATGTGGCGGTGAAACGGGAGCGTTTGGAAGATTTGGTAAGTTTGGATGTGTAAGAAAAGGGGAAAGGATATGAACACCATTGTAGTGAAATTTGGCGGAACTTCTCTGGCCAGTGCGGAACAGATTAAAAAAGTGGCGGCAATCATTAAGGCAGACCCTGCCCGCCGTTTTGTGGTGGCATCGGCGCCCGGCAAGCGGAACAGCAGTGACATTAAAGTAACCGATTTGCTGTACCGCTGTTATGACGTTGCGGATGCGGGGGGCGATTTTACCGCCGTGCTGGAACAGATTAAGGGACGGTTTGCAGACATCATCAAAGATCTGGAAGTGGACTTTGATTTGGATGGGGAAATGGCAAAAATCCGGGAGCATTTGGAGAAAAAACCCGAAAGGGATTATATGGCCAGCAGGGGCGAATATCTCAATTCCAAAATCTTGGCGGCCTATTTAGGTTTTGCTTTTCTGGACACCGCAACATTGGTACATTTTTCCCCGGAAGGAATTTTTGATGACGCAAAGACGGACAACGATTTGACTGCCGCCCTGGCGGAAATGCAAAATGCAGTGCTGCCGGGTTTTTATGGCGGTGACGAAAACGGAACAATCCACACCTTTTCCCGTGGGGGCTCGGACGTGACCGGTTCTTTGGTGGCACGGGCTGTTAATGCCTCCATCTATGAAAACTGGACGGATGTTTCAGGGATGCTTTTTACGGACCCCCGTATTGTGGATAATCCCAGAACCATTGAATATATTACCTACCGTGAGTTGCGGGAACTTTCCTATATGGGTGCTTCCGTATTGCATGAGGATGCGGTTTTCCCGGTGCGGAAGGCGGGCATTCCCATCAATATCCGCAACACCAACCGGCCGGAGGACAAGGGGACTATGATAGTTCCCACTTTGCCGGCAGGTGTGCCCATGCGGCATGTGACCGGCATTGCGGGACGCAAGGGTTTCACCAGTATATTGGTGGAAAAATCCATGATGAATGTGGAAGTAGGTTTTGGCGCAAAATTGCTGAAAATTTTTGCGGACTTCGGACTTTCCTTTGAACATTGCCCCACAGGCATAGACACCATGTCCGTCATTGTGGGCAGTGCGGAGTTCAGGGAGAAGAAGGATGAGGTGCTGCAACATATCCGTGAGGACTTGCAGCCGGAATTTATTTCTGTGGAAAGCGGCCTGACCATGATTGCGGTGGTAGGTCACGGGCTGGTAAGCGCCAAGGGCAGTGCTGCCAGTATGTTCCGTTCCCTGGCGGAGGCGAATATCAATATCCGTATGATTGACCAGGGCTCCAGCGAAATGAATGTCATCATCGGCGTGGATGATGCGGATTATGAAAACGCCATCCGTGCCATTTACCACGCATTTGAATAAAGGGATTAGGTTTCAGGGGAATGAGTAATTAGTAATTAGTAATGAGTAATTATGGTAAAATGTTCCTGTGATTATATGGAATTACCCCTTCCTTTTGGGAGGGGAGGGCCGATACTGGAACGTGGACCGGCGGGGTGAGCGATTAGGCAGTAACAAGTTTTCTGCGTAATCCGCACCCCCAGTCGCCTTTCCATGTTCCTTTAGGCGCCAGCCCCCGCAAAGGCGGGGGCTACTCGTGTTCCTGTAATTTATTATATAATCACAGGAACATCTTACCGTCATTCTGCATTCTTAATTCAAAATTCTTAATTAGTTCCCAATCCCCAGTCGCAACCACGTTCCTAAAAGCGCCAGCCCCTTCACCAAGGGGCCTTAAGTATTCTAAATATTGAATATGGAGAGTTTTTTTGTTATAATATAACTACAATATGAAAAGTGACCAAAAGGAGGATATGCAAATGAAAAAATATACCTATGCTTACGGACGGGGAACAATGGACTTTGAAGTGGAGGAATCTAAGGTTCTGAAGGAAATCCGCACCAAGGAATTTCCCGTAATTAAAGACGTTAAATCCGCAGTGCTGGATGCCATCAACAATCCCATTGGTGGTAAATCCCTGGCGGAAAAAATTAAACCCGGCGACACCGTTGCCTTTATCTGCAACGACCCCACAAGGGTGGCGAACAGTTTTGATTTTATGCCCGTTTTGGTTAACGAAATGAACCGGCTGGGAGTGAAGGACGAGGACATGAAGATTGTCTTTGCACTGGGAACCCACCGGCTTATGACGGAAGAAGAAATGAAAGAAAGCGTTGGGGCGGAAGTGGCGGGCCGGCTCAAAATGATTAACTCCAACGCCAAAATTAAAGAGGACTTTGAATTTCAAGGCACCACCAGCCGTGGCACGGATGTGTGGATTCACAAGGAAATTTGTCATGTTGACCATGTAATTTTGACCGGCACTATTGTGCATCATTATTTTTCCGGCTATGGCGGCGGCCGCAAAGCAGTTATGCCGGGCTGTGCCCTGTGGGAAACCGTGCGGCACAACCATTCCTTTATGCTTGACCCAAGGGCAGGGCTGGGCAAGGCGGAGGGAAATCCGGTTTATGATGACCAAATGGAATCTGTGGCACTCTTTGCCAAAGGACGGGACTTGTTCCTTTTCAACGCCATTTTGAACGCCAAGCATGAATTTTTGAAAATCTTTGCCGGTGACTATATTGCGGCACACAAGGAGGCGTGCAAGTTTGTTGACGAAGTTTATGGTGTGCCCATTGAAAAAGAGGCGGATGTGGTCATTGTTTCCTGTGGCGGCTATCCCAAGGATATCAATGTATATCAAATGCAAAAGACAATGGACAATGCCCAACTGGCAGTCCGCAAGGGGGGCGTGGTCGTTCTTTTGGCGGAATGTGAAGAAGGCAGCGGCAGCGCCATTTTGGAAGAGACATTTAAGCGGTTGGGGTCGGCGGAGGCCATTGAGGCGGAGTTAAGGAAGAACTTTGAAATCGGTGCAAACAAGGCATGGGCAGTGAGCCGGCTGATGGTGAAAGCGGATTATGTGCTGGTCAGCGGTTTGGATAAGGCAATGGCAAAACAGTTTTTGTTTGCGGACTGCGTGGACACAGTGGCAAAAGCGTTGGAATATGCGGAGAAGAAGTTGGGCAAGGATTACAGTGTGATTCTCATGCCGGAAGGCAGTTTGACAGTACCGCTCTTAAGGTAATGCGTAAGGCGGAATTCGCAATGCGGAATTCAGGTATCAGGTGTTAGGTTTCAGGAAAGTTGGCAGAGTGCGAACCTTTTCCGCCCCAGGCGTGGGGCGGGGAACCGCCGGAGGGGTTTTTACGTAGCGAATTGATTGATACTTGGAATAAATGTCAAAGAACAAAGAATAAAGAACAAATATGGTAAGACGTTCCTGTGATTAGAATTGGGAAAGTTAGCATTAAGCTAAAGTTACCCTCTCCCTGGGGAGAGGGAATTAAAGGGTGTGGGGAAACATTGGATTACGCTGTCACTAATGAAAAGATAAAATCTTAAAACTTAAAGTTATGGTAATATGTTCCGGTGATTATATGATTAGGTTTTCAGGTGTGCGGGGTTATGCGAACCCTCGTCCGCACCTAAAGGGGCGGGGGACCGACACAGGTTTTAAGGTCGGTGGTGGGGTGAGCAATTACGCTGACGCTAATGAAAAGATAAAAGCTTAAAACTTAAAGTTATGGTAAAAAGTTCCTGTGATTATAGCAGGAAGGTTAGCATAGTTTGTAGGGGGACGGGTTCTTGCCGTAGGCAAGGTTCCGCACCCGGGCAAAGCGTGGCTTTGCACAATGTCGGCAGGCGGTAACAAGTATTCTGCGTAATCCGCACCCCCAGTCGCCTTTCTATGTTCCTATAGGCGCCAGCCCCCCCAAGGGCGGGGGGTACTCGTGTTCCTGTAACCTGTTATATAATCACTGGAACATCCTACAATAATTTTACATTTTTCATTTTTAACTTTTCATTTACTTTTGCCCCTTTAGGGGCGGACGAGAGTTCGCTTTATGCGGACTTTTTTTATTTCAATCATATTTTCTAAAAAAATGAAAAAAATGCTTGCATTTGAGAATAAGTGGTAGTATAATGATGCAAAATGGTTGAAAGTGGAAGAAAGTGGAATTTATCTAAACCGGACGGAAAGGGAGGTGGCGCTTATGTTTAACGGTGAATATGCCCATACGATTGACGATAAGGGCCGTTTCACTATGCCTACAAAGTTGCGGGATGCTTTCCGGGACGGTTTTTATATTACCAGGGGTCTGGACGGCTGTCTGAATATGTATGACAGTGAGCAGTGGAAGGTTTTTGAAACAAAACTTGCCTCTTTGCCCACCACCAGCAAGAGCGCCAGGGACTTTGTCCGTTTCTTTGTCAGCGGGGCTGTGGACAGTGCTTATGACAAGCAGGGGCGGGTGCTTTTGCCCCCAAACCTGCGTGAATATGCCAAGTTGGACAAGGATATTGTTATTGCCGGTGTGATTAACTACTGTGAAATTTGGGATGCTGCGGCGTGGCAGGAGAAACAGAAGGGTGTTGTGGGCAATATTGATGAACTGACAGAGCAGATGACCGATTTCGGTATTTGAGCGTTATGGAATTCAAGCATCGCAGTATTCTTTTGCAGGAGAGTGTGGAGTTCCTGGTAACCGATCCTTCCGGGATTTATGTTGATTGCACTTTGGGCGGGGCGGGGCACAGTTCCGGCTTTGCCGCCAAACTTTCTGCGGAGGGTCATTTAATAGGGCTGGATCAGGACGGGGACGCTATTGCTGCCAGCAGGGAAAGGTTAAAGGACAAGTTCCCCTGCAAGATTGATTTGATCCAGGTTAATTTTAAAGATTTTCCCCAAACATTGGATGAATTGGGGATTGACGGTATAGACGGTATTTTCTTTGATTTGGGTGTATCCAGTTACCAGTTGGACAATGCGGAGCGGGGCTTCAGTTATATGCAGGACGGGCCTTTGGATATGCGGATGAATCAAAGTTCTTCCCCCACTGCGGCACAGGTGGTGAATGAATATGGTGAGGACAAGTTGCGGGATGTGATTTGGCGTTACGGGGAAGAGCGTTGGGCGAAAAGGATTGCGGAGTTCATTGTTGCCCAACGTAAAGAAAAAAAGTTGACCACCACGGCAGAACTGGTGGAGGTCATTAAAAAAGCAATTCCGAGAGGCGCCCGTCAGGATGGACCCCATCCTGCCAAGCGTACTTTTCAGGCCATAAGGATTGAAGTGAATAACGAACTGGGTATTTTGGAAGATACCATACGCCAGGCGGTGAGACGTTTGAAGAGTGGAGGGCGTATCGGTGTCATTACTTTTCACTCTTTGGAGGACAGAATCGTCAAACATGTCTTGGCAGAGTTGCAAAAGGGCTGCACCTGTCCGCCCCATCTGCCCTGTGTTTGCGGCAAGAAGCCGGTGTTGCAGAAGGTGGGAAACATTAAACCCGGTGCTTTGGAAATTGAGGAAAATCCGCGGGCCCGTAGCGCCCGGTTAAGGTTCGGTATAAAGATTTAGGGAGCAGGTTATGCGAAATATTACCTACGAAAAATTAGACCACAATTACACATACGGAAGTTTGGCTACGGACGGTTTTTGGGACGGGGTTGAGGAAGAACAAAAGGCGGCCAGGGAAGCGGAACGGCGGGAACGGCAACGGCGGCTGGAACAGCAGAGAAAGAGCAGCGTCAGGTTCTATGAACCTTTAATGAAGAAGGCACAACAGCCCTTTGTGAAGGAGGCGGACAAGGTTGTGCCGGAAACAAGGCAGAGCAGGGCTTCCAGAATAGCGGACGAGTTGTGGCTGAAGATTGCGGGTGCGGTGTGCGGCGGCGTGCTGTTTGTTTCTTCGCTGGGTTCTGTAATTCTCAATCAGCAGATTATGGGGGTGCAGACGGAACTGGTTGCTTTGCAGAGGTTGGAAACCGAGTTAATCAATACAAACAATGAGATACGGATTTCGGTGGAGCAACTTAAGGGGCCTGAACGTATCAGGGAGATTGCTTCCAAGGAACTTGGTCTGGTGGTTGCCAGGGACAATGTGTATGTGAGCAGTGTGAAAACAAGAACGGTCGGGGATTATTACCGTGAAGGAACGGGCAGGGAAAGCAATGCGGTATTTGCGGTTAACCGCTAAACCCCGGTTGCAGGAGGGCGGAATTTGAAAGGCAGCCGGGGTGCTGCCTTTTGTCAATTATGGAGGATGTATGGCAAAACATTTGCTGGAAATTACAAATCAGCTGAATAACAAGGAAGTGTATGGTGATATAAATGTCCTGATTGAGGATGTGTCCGCCGACAGCAGGGAGATTAAGCCCAACGGGCTTTTTATTGCCTTAAGAGGGGCAAGGGTTGACGGGCATAATTATTTGGAGAATGCCATGAAGGCAGGGGCGAAGGCGCTGGTGGTGGATACTTTGCCGAAGCAATTGCCTGACAATGTGGCGGTTATTTTGGTGCCGGACACCCGTGAGGCCATGGAAATTATCGCCCCGTATTTTTACGACTACCCCGGCAAAAAGTTGAGAATGGTTGGGGTTACGGGCACCAACGGTAAAACAACAACCACCAATATTGTGCGTCAGGTTTTGGAAAAGGCGGGACATAAGGTTGGAATGATTGGCACCATCAATATTGTGATTGGCGACAGGGAGCTGGTGAGCCATAACACCACTCCGGATGTGGTGGATTTGCAGAAGGCCTTGGCGGAGATGGTTTCCTGCGGCTGTGATTACTGCGTGATGGAGGTTTCCAGCCATGCTTTGGCTTTGCAGCGGGTCAGCGGTATTGAGTATGATTGTGCGGTGCTGACAAATATTACACAGGACCATTTGGATTTTCATAAGACCATGGAGAATTATCGGGATGCCAAGAGTTTGTTGTTTGAAAATTTGCATACCGGGGCAAAGCCCAACAAAACGGCGGTTTTCAATATGGACGATGCTTCCAGTGAGATTATTAAAAGCAGGACGAAGGTAAATGTTTTGACCTATGGCATGCAAGACGCTTATGATATTCATCCTGGGAATGTGAAGATTCACGCCAATGGTATGGAGTTCGTTCTGCATACGCCCAAAGGAAAAATGAATTTGACTACAAAAATCACCGGCGCTTTCAATATGTACAACATTATGAGTGCGGTGGGGGTTTTGCTGGCGGAGGGTGTTGATATTGCTTTGCTGGAAAAGGAAATCAATGCTTTCACCGGGGTGCCGGGCCGTTTCCAGTTAGTGGAGAAGGGGCAGGATTTTACGGTGGTTGTGGATTATGCCCACACTCCCGACGGTTTGGAAAATGTTTTGCATACTGCAAGGGAAATTACCAAAAACAATTTGTGGGTAATTTTCGGCTGCGGGGGCGACAGGGACAATACGAAAAGACCCATTATGGGCAGGATTGCCAGGGAACTGGCGGACAAGATTGTGGTGACCAGCGACAATCCCCGCACGGAGGACCCGGAGAAGATTTTGGATCAGGTCTGTGCGGCATTTGCAGGTATGAAGGACAAAGAGTTTCACCGCATTGCGGACAGAAGGGAAGCCATTGAATTTGTTTTGCAAAATGCACTGGCAGGGGATGTGGTGATGATTGCGGGCAAGGGTCATGAGGACTATCAGATTTTGAAGGACAAAACAATTCATTTCAGTGATAAAGAAGTGGTGGAGGAGTATTTGGAAAATGTTAAGCGCCGTTGAGATTGCCAAGACCTTAAACATTAAATACGAGGGGAAAAATTATGAATACAGTGGGATTACCACGGATTCCCGGAAGATGGAGCCGGGTCAGGTTTTTCTTGCGTTGAAGGGTGAAAAATTTGACGGGCATAATTTTTTGAAGGATGTGGTTACTGCCGGGGTCAAGGCGGTGATTGTTGCCAAAGATGTGCCCCTGCCGGCGGATGTGGTGAAATTTGTGGTGCCGGACACTTTAGATGCTTATCAGAAATTGGCGGAAGCCCACCGTCTGCAACATAAGCAGGTGAAGGTTATTGCCATTACGGGTTCCAACGGCAAAACATCAAGCAAGGATATGTTGGCACATGTTTTGGCGAAAAAATATAAGGTGGTAAAGACAGAGGCAAACTTTAATAATGAGATTGGCATTCCTAAAACCCTGTTCAACATTAAGGAGGATACGGAAATAGTTGTGGTGGAAATGGGGATGCGGGGCTTTGGCCAGATTGCGGATATGTGCGGCATTGCCCATCCTGAAAGCGGCATGGTCTCCAATGTGGGGGAAACCCATATTGAGATTTTGGGCAGCATAGAAAACATTGCCAAGGCCAAGGGGGAACTGGTGGAACGGTTGAACAGTAACGGTTTTGCGGTGCTGAACGGTGATAATGAATATACCCGGGATATGGTGAACAGGACCAATGCCCAGGTATTTTGTTTCGGTCTGAAACAGGATAACGATTATTATGCCACGGACATTAAAATGAAATCATCTGGCACGGATTTTATGTGTACGGAAAAATTCAGCGGCAGAAAAGTTAATGTGCATATTCCGACTTTGGGAATTCATAATGTTTATAATGCCCTTTCCGCAATGGCTATGGCGGTGTGCTACGGCATGGATGTTGCGGAATGTGCCAGGGCTCTGGAGGATGTCACTTTGACGGAGCGGCGGCTGGAAATTACAGAAAGGCAGGGCATAACTTTTGTTGACGACAGTTATAATGCCAGTCCTGCCAGTATGAAGATTGCTTTGGAAACATTGAAACTGGTGAAGGACGGCGCAGAGCGGGAAAAACAGGCACGGAGCATAGCTGTGCTTGCAGATATGCTGGAACTGGGGGAAATTGCAGAGTCATCCCACCGCCAGGTTGGCAGGCAATGTGCGGAAACTGGGGTGGATTATTTGTTCTGCTATGGTGAAAATGCAAGATATATTTATGAAGAGGCGAAAAAGCGTGGGGTGCAGGCACAACTTTGCGAAAATGTACGGCACGCTTACCAGTGTTTGAATCATGTGGTACGTTGGGGTGACATTGTGCTGCTGAAGGGCAGCCATTCAATGGATGTGCATAAGGTGTTGGAGTATTTTGGATAAAAATATTTTGTGGTTGGGACTGACCGCTTTTGTTATTTGTTTGGCTTTAGGTCCGGTGGTAATCCCCCTTTTACACAAGTTCAGATTTGGCCAGAGCATCCGTGGCTGCGGCCCGGAGGAGCATAAGAAGAAGGCGGGCACCCCAACTATGGGTGGCTTGATGTTTCTTGTTGCTATTTTGGTGGCGTTAGGAATCTGGTGTGAATTTACACCATCGCTTTTAGTAGCATTTTTTTTGACTTTTGGTCATGCGGTAATTGGCTTGCTGGACGATGGGATTAAAATTGTCAAACATCGTAATTTGGGTTTGACAGTAAAGGAAAAATTTTTTTTCCAAATGCTGTTGGCGGCAGGGTTTATTTGGTTTGCAGAGGTAAATAATTTTTCCACTGTACTTTGGATTCCCGGTTTGAATTTGTACTGGGATTGGGGTATGGCTTATTATGTTTTGGTGTTTTTACTTTTGCTTGGTACGACTAATGCGGTTAATTTTACTGATGGTTTGGATGGTTTGGTTACATCTGTTTCTTTGCCGGTTTTCCTGACTTTGGGGATTTTTGCATTGGCACAGGGACAGGAAGATATGGCTTGTTTTGCAACTGCAATCATAGGGGCGTTGGCTGGTTTTCTGTTTTATAACCGTCATCCTGCCAAAGTGTTTATGGGGGATACGGGTTCCCTGGCTTTGGGCGGGGCGGTGGCCGCACTGGCCATGCTTTTGAAATGTGAAATACTTTTAATCATTATCGGCGGGGTGTATGTGGCGGAAACCCTGAGTGTAATTTTGCAGGTGGGTTATTTCAAACTTACCCGGGGCAAAAGAATTTTCCGTATGGCGCCTTTGCACCACCATTTTGAATTAGGCGGCTGGGGGGAAGTGAAGACCGTAATTGTCTTTACCATGGCATCCTATATACTTTGTGCGGCAGGTTTTCTGCTTTGGACGGGAAAATGAAAAAGGCAATTGTGTATGGCGCCGGTATCAGCGGCAAGGGTGCGGCTGAGGTTCTGGAGCGTCAGGGATGGGAAGTGAAAATTTACACCGATGATGTGGGCGGTTTTGAACAAACCCTTGAAGGGGCGGAACTTTTAGTTTTGTCCCCCGGCGTGTCCCCGGAAAAGCCGGAGGTGGTTCTGGCGAAGGGACGTGGGGTTAAGGTGTTGCCGGAAATTGAAATTGCTTTCCAAAATTACAAGGGAAAAATGGCGGGCATTACAGGAACCAACGGCAAGACAACCACCACCATGTTGGTGGGGGAGATGTTGAAAACCTTGCATGTACCCACAAAAGTTGCGGGAAACATAGGTTTGAGTTTGGCAAAGGAACTGGAAGGGCTGGGGGAAGATGCCTGGGTGGCGGCGGAATTGTCCAGTTTTCAGTTGGAAACAGCGGAGCAGTTTGCACCGCAGATTTCCTGCATACTCAATTTGACCCCCGACCATTTGGAGCGTCATCATACTTTGGAAGCATATTATGCAGCCAAGCAAAATATTTGTAATAAGCAGTCGGAAAAACAATATACTGTATTGAATTATGACGATGCAAATTTAGTTACTTGGAGTATGAATTTGCACAGCCAGGTCTGCTATTTCAGTCAGAAAAGGGATTTGCCGGAGGGGGTTTTTGTGCAGGACGGCAATTTTGTAATCCGCTGGCGGGGTGAGGAAAAGCAGGTCTGTGCCGTAAAGGATATGCAAATTTTTGGCAAACATAATGTGGAGAATGTGCTGGCCGCCATTGCAACCGGTTATCTTGCGGGGTGTTCTGTTGAAGATATGGCGAAGGTAATCCGCAATTTCCCCGGGGTGGAACACAGGATTGAATATGTGCGTACCATTGATAATGTGAAATATTACAATGATTCCAAAGCCACGAATACGGACAGCGCCGTCAAGGCGTTGCAGTCCTTCCCGGATAACAAGATTGTGCTGATTGCCGGCGGGCGTGACAAGCAGACGGATTTGGGGGAGTTTATGCAATGCGTCAAAGAACATGTGGATGAAATGATTTTGTTGGGCGAGGCGAAAGAAAGATTTGCACAGGCCGCTGCAAACATGGACATAAAAAACATTCACATGGTGAAGGATTACGAAGAGGCGGTCCTGTTAGCCCGTAAATTGGCAGAACCTGCACAGGTGGTGCTTTTAAGCCCCGCCTGCAGCAGTTATGATATGTTCAAAAATTTTGAGGAACGGGGAAAAAAATATAAGGAATTGGTAATGGCATTATGAAAATTATGATTAGCGGCGGCGGTACGGGGGGACATATTTATCCCGCCCTCACCATTGCGGACGAACTGAAAAAGATTATTCCTGACGCAGAAATAATTTATGTTGGCACGGCGGTTGGTTTGGAAAAGGATATTGTGCCACGCTACGGCTATGATATGCGTTATATTGAGGTGGCGGGTTTCCGCCGCAGTTTGAGCATGGACACCCTGAAGAGTTTTTATTTGCTCTACAAGGGGTTGAAACAGGCGAAGGAACTGATTGCTTTGGAAAAGCCGGATCTGGTTATTGGTACCGGCGGTTATGTGTGCGGCCCGGTGGTGTATCAGGCGGCAAAGGCGGGCATTGTAACCTGTATTCAGGAGCAGAATGCCATGCCCGGTGTTACCAATAAAATTTTGGCTCGCTATGTGAACAGGGTGTTTTTAGGTTATGAGGCCGCAAGAAAATATTTTTCCGGCAAGGCCGATGTGGTTTATTCGGGCAATCCCATCCGCAGGGAAATTGTCAATGAAGATAAGGCCGCATCCTACGAAGAACTGCACCTTAATCCCAATATGAAAACCATTCTGGTCTTCGGCGGCAGCCGGGGCGCCAAGAGCATCAATAAGGCCATGGTGGGGGTGGAACTGAAATTAAGCGGCAGGACGGATGTACAGATTCTGCACGCCACCGGTGAAGCGAATTACACGGACCATATAAAGGCCTTGGGCGCCAGGGGCGGGGTGAAAGATAATATTCATGTGGTGCCTTATCTGCACAATATGCCGGCGGCACAGGCGGTGGCGGACTTCACCATTTGCCGGGCAGGCGCCATCGGGCTTGCGGAAATTGCGGCAAAGGGGATTCCCGCAATTTTGATTCCTTTTCCCTTTGCTACGGCAAATCATCAGGAATTCAATGCCCGGGCGGTGGAAGAAAAGGGCGCCGCCAAGGTTATTTTGGATAAGGATATTAACAGTACCGTGCTTTTGGACGAGATTGAATTTTTGTTGGAAAACCCGGAAGAACTGGAGAAAATGCGGAGGGCCGCCCAGAATTTGTCCAGCATCAGTGCCGGGGAAAATATTGCCCGTCAGGCACTGGGGGTGTGGGCAATGGCAAAGAAAAACCTGCATTTTGTAGGCGTGGGCGGTGCAGGCATGAGCGCCATTGCCGGCGTGTTTTTGGAAAAGGGAATAAAGGTACAGGGCAGTGATGTAAATAAAAGTGAAATTGTGGACAGGTTAATCACTAAGGGGGCAAAGATTGCCATCGGCCATGATGCAAAAAATATTGAAGGGGCCAATGCTTTGATTTTAAGCACCGCTATCCGCAGCACCAATCCTGAAGTGGTGGCGGCGAAGGAAAAAGGACTGCCCGTGCTGCATCGCAGTGATGCTTTAAGCTGGCTCGTCAATGATGGGGACGGGGTGACTGTGGCGGGTGCCCACGGAAAAACAACAACCACATCCATGTTGGCATGTATTGTCCAAAAAGCGGATTTGGATGCCACTTCCCTAATCGGTGGCGATGTGGTGCAGTTGGGCGGCAATGCGGTGACCGGTAAGGGCAAATATGTTATTGCGGAGGCGGACGAAAGCGACGGTTCATTCTTGAAGTTTCATCCCCAAATTGCAATTGTTACCAATATTGAAGATGACCATTTGGACCATTACGGCAGTATGGAAAATCTTTGCACCGCTTTCAAACAGTATTTGAATAATGTGAAACCGGGGGGGTTGGCGGTACTTTGTGCGGATAATGAAAACACCGCCAAACTGGCAGATGTGGCGGGTGTGCCCGTTGTTACTTATGGTATTGACAAGGGGGACTACACCGCCAGGGAGATTGAATACAAGGGCAAGGAAACAAATTACAAACTTTATTGTGATGATGAATTTATAGCAGATGTGCATTTGGCTGTGCCGGGCAGGCATAATGTGGAAAACAGCGTAGGCGCCTTTGCGGTTGCCAAGTCAATGGGAATTGATGAGAAAATTATTTTGGAGGCATTGGCGGATTTTCACGGTGCCAAACGCCGTTTTGAAACCAAGGCCCTGGTGAATGACATTTGGTTTGTGGACGATTACGCCCACCATCCGACAGAAATTAAGGCAGTGCTGAAAGCCGCAAGGCAGACGGGAAGAAAAAGGATTGTGGCATGTTTCCAGCCCCACCGCTATTCCAGAACAAAACTTTTGCTGGAAGAATTCAAACATGCTTTTGATGATTGTGATGTGCTGGCAATTACGGATGTGTATGCGGCCAGCGAAGACCCAATAGAAGGCGGTACCAGTGATGTTCTGGTGAACGCCGTTAAAGAGGCAACAGGCAAGGACGTAACTTACACCCCCAGTTTTGATGAGGCCTTCAATTATCTGAAAGAAATTATCCGGCAGGGGGATTTGGTGATGAGCATCGGTGCCGGCCGGGCGGATTTGATTATTGACAGATTGGCAAAAGAGGAGGAAAGAAAACATGGATAAGCAAACAAAAATTGCAGTGGTGATGGGAGGACCTTCCGCTGAAGCGGAAGTAAGTCGCAACACGGGCAGGGCAATTTTGGAGGCCCTGTTAAGCAAGGGTTACAATGCGGTGGCGTTGGAACTGAATCCCAAAACATTGGTAAATGATTTGCTTTCCCAAAAGATTGAAGTTGTGTTCAATGCCCTGCACGGACTATATGGTGAAGACGGACGGATTCAAAGTATTTTGGACGCTTTGGGAATTCCCTATACGGGCAGTGATGTGCTGGCATCCGCCATTTCTATGGATAAATCTGCAACCAAAAGGTATTTGCAATCTGAAGGCATACCGACTGCAAATTTCGTGCTTTTTAACAAACGGTTTGACAAAAGCATTGAGGAAATTGTGAAGGAAATAAAAATATATTTTTCCGCCCCTATAGTGGTGAAGGCGGCAAGCCAGGGCAGCAGCATTGGTGTGGAAATAGTTAAGGATTTGCAAAAACTTCCGCAGGCAATCAAATCTTGTTTTGAATATTGCGACAACCTTGTGGTGGAAGAATTTATTGAGGGCAAGGAACTGACCTGTGCGGTAATGGAAAAGGATGGGGAACCCTGTGCCATGCCCGTAATCTGGATTGAGCCCCACTCCGGTTCTTATGACTATCACAGCAAATACACCAAGGGGGCAACGGATTACCACTGCCCCGCACCCTTGGGGGAAATATTGACCGCCCATGTTCAGAAATTGGCTGTGGATACCTACCGGGTGCTGGGACTTTCCGGGGTGGCAAGAATTGATATGATGATGGATAAGGAGGATATTGTTTATGTTCTGGAGGCCAATACGGTACCGGGAATGACGGGTACAAGTTTGGTGCCGAAGATGGCTGCAGCCATGGGCATTTCCTTCCCGGAGTTGTGTGAAATAATTTTGAAAGGAGCAAGGTAGGTTAAAATTGGACAGTACCATTCGCAGCGAATTGCAAAAACGCAGAAGAAGACGCCGCCTGAGAATGTTGCGGAATCTTTTTATTGTGCTTTTTGTGGTGGGTTCGGTGTACGAGGGCTGGTCCTATGTGCATGACCCGGATTTTGCCTTTGGTGATATCCAAATCAGCGGTACCCGCAAATTGACCGGTGACGATATTTTGAAAATGTCCGAGGAAAGAAGACCCATAAATATTATTAACTTGAACGCTTCCAGGGTGGAGAATGCCATCAGGCATGATGTGCGTTTTGTCAGTGCCACCTGCCGTTACGAGTGGCCCGGTATTTTTCATGTAACTGTGGTTGAACGTTCCCCGGCCATTTATGTCAGTGACAATTACGGCTCTTATGTGAAGATTGATTATGAAGGTATTATTATGAGCATTACCAAAGGTGTGCCGGACAGCACGGCGCCGGTCCTGCTCAAGGAGAGTTTGGAAAACAGTTTTGTGGGTGACAAGGTCAATAACGAAAGAATATTGCTGGTACTAAAATTTATGAACGGGCTCAGTTTTGAGGCCTGCTCCGATTTGGCACAAATAAGTATCGATGAATATAACAATTTGCAAATGGTTTTGAAAACCGGTGTAAAAATGGTGGTGGGGGCATTGGGGGAGGCCTACACCAAGGCACCGACTTATATGACAATATATAATGAGATAAAAGGCAAGGTGGTGGACGTGGAGTATGTGGACATGCGTTTCAACAAGCCCTATATCCGTCTGCGGCAGGGTCACAGGACGGAAATAAAAAAATGAAAAAAGTAATTGCTAAAAAGTCAAATATGTTGTATATTTATATATAAGAAAAACTACATATTGTGTTTTTGGCAAACCTAAGATAAATTTTTGGCGGAGGAGATTGATTATGGAAAGTATGTTTGATGATTTTATGGGCAGCAATATTGTGGAAGGCGCTGCGGATTTAAAAGTTATTGGTGTTGGCGGCGGCGGCGGTAATGCGGTGAACCGTATGATTGAGGCCGGCGTCAAAAATGTTGATTTTATTGCGGCCAATACGGATATGCGGGCTTTAAGCAGCAATCTGGCAGGAAAAAAGATTCAGTTGGGCAAGGAATGTACCAAGGGTTTGGGCGCCGGTTCCAAGCCGGAGGTTGGTGCCGAGGCCGCTGAGGAAAGCCGGGCGGAAATTGAAGAAATGGTCCGGGGTGCGGATATGGTTTTCGTAACCGCAGGCATGGGCGGCGGTACGGGGACAGGTGCTGCCCCCATTGTGGCAGAATGTGCCAAGGCCGCAGGTGCGGTTACGGTGGGCGTAGTTACCAAGCCCTTTGATTATGAAGGCACCAGGAAGATGAAAGTGGCTATGGCGGGCATTGAAGCATTACAGCAAAAGGTTGACACCCTGCTGGTTATTCCCAATCAGAAACTTTTGGAAGTTGCCGACAAAAAAACCACCATGCTGGAAGCGTTCCACATGGCGGATGAGGCGTTGCGTATGGGCGTGCAGGGGATTTCCGATATTATCAGCGAGGAAGGTCTTATCAATGTGGACTTTGCTGATGTGAAGACGGTTATGAGCGAGCAGGGCGGCGCCCTGATGGGTATCGGTTCTGCAAGGGGCGAAGATGCGGCCGCCCAGGCGGCACGTGCGGCCATCCAGTCCAAGTTGCTGGAGGAGAGAATTGACGGGGCCAAGGGTGTTATTGTGAATGTTGTGGGCGGCACCAACCTGGGATTGCAGGATTACAGCGCTGCCACCGAAGTCATCAAACAGTCCTGCGATGATGATGCCAATATTATTTGCGGTCTTACGATTAAGGAAGATATGGGTGACGAAATCCGGGTTACGGTTATTGCCACCGGTTTCAAGAGGGGTATGTTCTCCGTTGCACCCAAACAGGCAAAACCCTTTGCTTTCGGCAGTCCGGCTGCAACGACTGTTTCTGATCCTGAAGAAAGGCCTAAGGAAGAAGGTTTTGGCGGCAGCGGCAGTTCACCTTTCTCCGGCGTACCGGCCTGGTTGAAGAATAAGAGGTAAGGGAAATGAAATGTCCTTTTTGCGGATTTGATGACAGCCGGGTTGTGGACAGCCGTAGTGTGGATGAGAACAGCACCATCAGGCGGCGCAGGGAATGCCCGGAGTGCGGCAGAAGATTTACCACTTATGAAAAATATGAAGAGACACCTTTAGTGGTGGGCAAGAAAGATGGCAGGCGGGAACTTTTTGACGACAAAAAACTTTTGGGCGGTCTGCTGAAGGCCTTTGAAAAACGCCCCGTATCCTATGACAAAATTAAGGAAATTGCGGATGCCATTGAAAGGGAACTGCGTCTTACAGGGGACAGTGAGGTCACTTCCAGCGCCATTGGGGAGAAAGTAATGCAGTATCTGGAAAAAACGGACCAGATTGCCTATGTGCGTTTTGCCAGTGTTTATCGTCAGTTTGCGGATGTGAATAATTTTATGCAGGAAATCCAAAAAATGATGAAGAGGAATGAAAAAAAATAAAAAGCAATTTTTCTTACCGCCTGAGGGCGGTAATTTTTTTTGCATTGATTGTTGTATATAAAGCAATTCTGTGCTACAATATAACACTATATAAATAAATACATTTTATAGGTCGGGTATATGAGTTTCAGAAAAAAGATTTTGTCTGCCGTCCGCAAGGTGCAGAAAACCTTTAACGAAGAGGCGGGAACAAAGGAACAGAATAAGGGTGCGGCTACGGCGGATGAGCAGGCCGCAACTGTGAATGCCCCAAAGAATGTTGTGACGGAGGACACTCAGCAGCAGGAGGTTGGGGACATTAAGATTGCCACAGAAGTAATTTGTGTGGTTGCGTCCATGGCGGCTTTGGAAGTGCCCGGCGTGCTGGAGATGAGCGGCGGCCTGGTGGATGATGTGGCAAAACTTATGGGCAAGGAAAAAACATCCAAAGGTGTGCGGGTGGTTTTTGAAGGAAAATTGTTGCACCTGACTTTGTATCTGGTGGTTGAGTTCGGCTGCAATATTCCCGAACTGGCGCTGAATGTGCAGGAACATGTGAAATCCCAGGTGGAGGTTATGGCGGGCTACGAAGTGCAGTCCGTGGATGTGCATATAGAGAATGTGAAGAAAAAAGTGGAGAAGGAATTGGAAGACACGAAGGAATCAGAAGACACAAAGGAAGAAACAACTGCGAAAGAAAGGGAAGAGGTCAAGAAATTAGAAGATACGGAGGAGGGAAAGCATGAATCTGATTGACAGGATTATTCTTACCATATATACGGCTTTTATGGCCTGTGTGTCCGCAGTAACCGTGCTTTGCAGTTTGGATGTCATTCCCCACAGATTTATTGCATCGGTTATTGCGGGGATTCCCGGCAATACGGCGTACTGCGTGGGGGGCGTGATTTTGCTGCTGGTGAGTGTAAGATTGCTTGTGGCAAACATCAATCCCAGCAACAGTGCCCTGTTACTGAACAGTTCGGAAAACGGCAGGGTGCAGGTGGGCATCAGTGCCATTGAGGATTATGCGGCGGCCCTGGCACAGGAGATATACGGAGTGTTCAATGTGAAGGCCATTGCGGAGCGGAAGGATGAAAAAATTTCCATTCGTATCAATGCCAGCATTGAGCCGGGAGTGGTGATTCCCTCCGCCAGCGAGGATGTGAAAAACAATGTGCGTGAGGGATTGAAAAAGGCCACTGCCGTTGAAGTTGAGGGCGTGGAAATCTACTTCAAGCAGATTAAGGCGCAGGAATAAGGAGGCGGAAAATGTTTAATCAGATTTTGGCTGATTTGTGGAATAATTTCCGTGGCCGCCTCATTTGTTCGCTGTTCGGCGCTTTTACGGGATTTATGTTCATTTGGCTGGGGGTGTTGCAGACCCTGTTTTTACTTTTCTGTATCGGTTTTGGTTTCTTCTTGGGAAACAAACTGGACAAGAAGGAAGATTTGTTGGAATGGTTGGACAGGTTGTTGCCGGCGGGTTATCACAGATGAGAAGATTAGCAAGAGAATTGGCGTTGCAAGCACTTTTTCAAATGGATTTTTCCGAAAAAATGTCTTTGGACTTGGCTTTGGAAGGTGCTTTGGCGGCGGAACATGGAAATAAGAATAATGAAAAGCAACAAGCAGATGTGCTTGAATATGCGAAAATTTTAGCGGCAGGGGTGCGGGAAAATTGTGCTGCCATTGATGCGGTTATTGTTCCGTCCTTGGCAAACTGGCGTATGGAACGGCTGGGCAAGGCGGAAAAAATGATTTTGCGTCTTGCTGTTTATGAAATCCGGTTTGCCGCTGAAAAAGTTCCCGCAGGTGTTGCGGTGAACGAGGCGGTGGAACTGGCAAAACTTTACGGGGACGATGCGGCGCCTAAATTTGTTAATGGGGTTTTAGGCAAAATTGTCAGGGCGGCAGGTCAGGAAAAGTGAAGGTCTTTTTAGGCATTGATACCAGTTGCTATACCACAAGTGTTGCCTTTTTGGATGAGTGGGGCAATTTGGTTGCGGATGAGCGGCGTATTCTGAAAGTTAAGCAACAAGAGTGCGGCTTGCAACAAAGCGAAATGGTATATCAGCATGTGCGGGCGTTGCCGGATTTGCTGGAAAAAGTCCTGTTGCCGGATTACGAAGTTGTGGGCATCGGTGTCAGTGAAAGACCTAGACCTTTGGCGGACAGTTATATGCCGGCTTTCCTGGTTGGCTTGGGCACGGCGAGAACTTTGGCAAAAGCATTGCAGGTAAAATTGCATTTGCAAAGTCATCAGGAAAATCATCTTTTGGCAGGGCTTTGGTCTGCAAAAGATTTCAAAAGTGAGAGATTTATTATGCTCCACGCATCGGGTGGCACAACGGATGTGCTGCTGGTGGAGGGCAGGGGGAAAAATTATTCTTTAACACAGGTCGGGGGCAGTAGTGATTTGCATGCGGGCCAGTTCATTGACAGGGTGGGCGTGGCCTTGGGACTGCAGTTCCCGGCAGGGGCGGCTTTGGAAAAATTGGCAGGGAATGCTCAAGCATCGGTTGCCTTGCCCGTAAGTGTGAAAGGTAATACCTGTTCTTTGAGCGGCCCCGCCACTCATGCTTTGCGGCTTTTGGAAAAGGGTGTGGATAAGGGCGGACTGGCTTTGGGGGTTGAGGAATGTTTGGGCAGGACCTTCGGCAAGATGCTGGCGAATGTGGCTGAAAGTAAAGAAGTTCAGGATGTGCTTTTGGTCGGGGGCGTAAGCGCCAATGATTATATTTGCGATGTTTGTAAAAATATTTTGACAAAACAGGGAATTGCCTTTCACCGGGCGGAGGCAAAATACAGTTCTGACGGGGCAGTGGGAAATGCTTACGGGGCATTGAGAAATTTTTAAAATGGATTTCAAAGAGTACTATGCAAAACAACTGAAATTGGTGGAAAATTATTTGGAGCAACGGACGAAGAAAAAAGGTATCAGCCGTTTGGATGATGCCATGCTTTACAGTTTGCAGGCAGGGGGCAAAAGGGTCAGGCCCGTTCTCTTGATGGCGACAGCGGAGGCGTTGGGCGCCAAAGGATATAATTATTTGCCGGTTGCCTGCGGCCTGGAAATGATACATACATATTCACTGATACATGATGATTTGCCCTGCATGGATGATGACGATTTACGGAGGGGCAAACCCACCAATCATAAGGTTTTCGGTGAAGCGATGGCGGTGCTGGCCGGGGACGGCCTTTTGACTCTGGCTTTTGAAGTGATGCTGGAACAGAGGAATGTGGACAGTGCAGTTTTGGTTGATACGGTACGGGAGATTGCCATGTGTGCCGGGAATTTCGGTATGGCGGGCGGTCAGGCACTGGATTTGGATGCGGAAGGAAAAAGTATTTCTGCGGAAGAATTGCGAAAACTTCATTCTGCTAAAACTGGGGCTTTGTTCATCGGTGCAGTGCGTGCAGGAGCCCGTCTGGCGGGGGCAAAGGATGCGGAACTTTTGGCATTGACCAAGTTTGCGGATCTATTGGGACTGGCTTTCCAAATTACGGATGATGTGCTGGATGTTGAGGGCGATACGGCGGCATTGGGTAAGAATGTGGGCAGTGATGAGAAAAATCAGAAAACCACTTATGTTACTCTTTACGGTTTGGAAGGGGCCAAGGAATTGGGGAAGAAGACCATTGCGGAGGCCTTGGAGTGTCTGGAAATGTTCGGTGAAAGGGCGGATGCGTTGCGTGGCATTGCCCGTATGATTACGGAGAGAAAGAACTGATGAATGAGAATATTCTTGCGGGGATTGATTCCCCGGAGGATGTGAAGAAATTAAATACGCAGGAACTTAAGCAACTGGCAAAGGAATTACGCCAGTATATTATTGAAGTTGTAAGCAAAAATGGCGGCCACCTGGCTCCCAGTTTGGGTGTGGTGGAGCTGACTTTGGCTTTGCACAGGGTGTTTTCCACGCCAAAGGATAAAATTATTTTTGATGTGGGTCATCAAAGTTATGTGCATAAAATCCTTACGGGGCGGAGGGAAGCGTTTAAGACCCTGCGGCAATATGGCGGCCTAAGCGGTTTTCCCAAACGGATGGAATCGGAACACGATGCTTTCGGCACAGGCCACAGTTCCACCAGTATTTCTGCGGCCTTGGGTATGGCGGTTGGCCGTGACTTGCACAAGGAAGAGGGTCATGTGGTGGCGGTTATCGGTGACGGCGCCATGACCGGGGGGCTGGCTTTTGAAGGCCTGAATGATGCGGGCATTGCCAATAAAAACCTCATTGTTATTTTGAACGATAACGAAATGAGCATTGAAAAAAATGTGGGGGCAATGAGCGAATATCTTAGCGCCCTGCGGACGGGGGATGTTTATAATTCCGTTAAAGATTCTCTTGCCAAACTTATGAAGAATATGGATGTGGGGGAGGACCTCCTGCATTTTGTAAAGCGGCTGAAGGGCAGTTTGAAATATTTGATTGTGCCTAATTCCCTTTTTGAAGAACTGGGTTACACTTACCTAGGACCTGTGGACGGGCATGATATGAACGCCCTGACGGATGTGCTGGAAGGGGCGAAAAAATTGCACGGCCCCGTACTGATTCATGTTTTGACCAAGAAGGGCAAGGGCTATGGACCGGCGGAGGAAAACCCCAACAGTTTTCACGGCACAGGACCTTTTGAAATTGCTACGGGTAAAAAGATTGTGGCAGAAAATGCTGTGCCAACCTATACAGAAGTTTTCGGTAAGGCCCTTGTGGCGGAGGGAAAAGCCAATCCTGAGATTGTGGCCATTACGGCGGCCATGCCAGAGGGCACGGGCTTAAATTATTTTGCCAAAGCATTGCCGGACAGATATTTTGATGTGGGCATTGCGGAACAACATGCGGTGACAATGGCGGCGGGCATGGCGGCGGCAGGATTAAGGCCGGTGGTGGCGGTATATAGCAGTTTCCTGCAACGTGCCTATGATAATGTTCTCCACGATGTGTGTCTGCAAAATCTCCCCGTAATTTTCTGTTTGGACAGAGCGGGACTGGTCGGTGACGACGGCTCCACCCATCACGGAGTTTTTGATTTCAGTTTTTTGCGGAATATTCCGAATTTGAAAATTTTGGCACCGAAGGATGAAAATGAACTGGTGAGTATGTTGCACAGTGCGATTGCATGGAAATGTCCTGTGGCTATCCGTTATCCCCGGGGCGGCGGTGCGGGCGTGCCGGTTGGGCAACCGCAACTGATGCTTTACGGCAAGGCGGAAGAATTGCGTCAGGGTGAAAAACTTTGCCTTTGGGCCATTGGCAGTATGGTGCAGACCGCATTGCAGGTGGCGGATGAATTGCAGTCCGAAGGTATGAAGGTTGGCGTGGTGAATATGCGTTGCGCCAAACCCCTTGATGAAACTTTGCTTTTGAGCCATGCCCAAAAATATTCGCATATCGTGACATTGGAAGAGGGCGTATTGGGCGGCGGTGTTGGCAGTGCAGTTTTAGAATGTTTGAATAAAAATGGAATGCTGGCAAATTGTCAGGTGTTGAATTTGGGAATTGAGGATGAATTTGTGACTCATGGGGCAAAAAATATTTTGCTAAAAAATTTACAGCTAGACAGTGCAGGCATTACACAAAGGATTAAAGATTGGCTAAAATAAGATTGGATGTCCTTCTGGTGAACAGAGGACTTTTTGAAACCCGTTCCCGGGCCCAGGCGGAGATTATGGCAGGGAATGTGTTGGTGGATGAAGTGAAAATAGACAAGCCGGGTACGCCTACCAAAGAGGACGTAACAATCAGGATTTTGGGGAGCAAGATACCCTATGTGAGCCGGGGCGGTCTGAAACTGGCGAAGGCATTACAAGTTTTTCCCATCAGCGTTCAGGATAAGGTTGTGGCGGATATTGGTGCTTCCACCGGGGGTTTTACGGATTGCACCTTGCAGAATGGGGCAAAAAAAGTTTATGCGGTGGATGTGGGCTACGGTCAATTGGCATGGAAACTCCGTCAGGATGCACGGGTGGTGAATTTGGAAAGAACCAATGTGCGTTTTCTAAAGCCGGAGGATTTAGGTGAGCCAGTGGATGCGGCCACCATTGATGTGGCGTTCATTTCTTTAGGTTTGGTCCTGCCCGCAGTCCGGCAGATTGTGAAAGACAACGGTTTTGTCATTGCCCTGATTAAACCCCAGTTTGAGGCAGGCAAAGAAAATGTGGGAAAAAACGGGGTGGTGAAGGATGCGGCAGTGCATACGCAAGTTATTAAAAAAGTTATTCAAGAGGCAAGGGAAACAGGATTTGGTGTACAAGGATTAGATTTCAGCCCCATCAAAGGGCCGGAGGGGAATATTGAATATCTGCTTTATTTGGACAAGAGCGGTCAGGACAATTTTGCAGAGGGTGAAATAGAAAAAATTGTGGAGAAAAGTCATCAGTTATGATTAAAAAAATCGGGGTTTATCCCAACTTAAGAAAAGAAGTTGTGGTCAAGCAACTGGAGCATATTGTGAACTTGGTGAAGGATGTAGGTTTGGTGCCGTATCTTCCTGAAGATATTGCGGCCAAGTACGATTGCCCGTCCTATGTGCCGGGGAATGAGGAGAGTTTGCGTCAGGTGGATGCCTTTATGTCCCTGGGCGGTGACGGCACCCTGCTCAGAATGGCGGATTTGCTGGTGCGGATTAAGATGCCGGCCTTCGGTGTGAACTTCGGTCATTTGGGATTTTTGGCGGAGGTGGAAACCCACGAATTGCCCAGCGCTTTGAAAATGATTGCCCAGGAGTTTTACACCGTGGAAAACCGCTCCATGTTGAAAACAACGGTTTTGCGGGACGGAAAAGAAGTGAACAAGTCCCACGCCTTGAACGATATTGTTATTTCCAAAGCCAAGATTTCCAAGATGGCACATTACTTTGTGGAAGTGAACGGAAAACAGGCGGCTTCCATTGCGGCGGACGGAATTATTGTGGCGACTGCCACGGGGTCAACGGCCTATTCATTGAGTGCAGGGGGACCCTTGGTACACCCGGATGTGGATGCTATGGTGATTACCCCAATCTGCCCCCATTCCATTTCCAACCGGCCTTTGGTAATACCCATGGATTCCACGGTGGAAGTGTCCACAGAACGGGACAAGGAACAGCTGATTTTGCAGGCGGACGGAAAAATATTGGGACCTATTGAGGATGATTGCGTGGTAAAAATAATCAAGAGTCATTATAAAATGCAGTTGCTCCGGGTTACGGCTACGGACTATTACGATAATTTACAGGAAAAACTGATGCGGTAATGTTAGACACTTTGCATGTGCACAATTTTGCACTTCTGGAAGATGTTAAGGTTGATTTTACAAAGGGCTTTAATGTTTTCACAGGAGAGACAGGTGCGGGAAAATCCATATTGATTGATGCTTTGAGCGTGGTGCTGGGAGGAAGGGCCAGCACAGATTTCGTGCGGGCAGACACGGACGGATTTTGGGTGCAGGGGGTCTTTTCTTTTGACGATAGCGAAGAATTGAAGGCGATTCTGGCGGAGCAGGGCATTGAGCAGGAAGACAGTTTGTTTTTGAAACGGATGGTGTCTGCCGGCGGCAAATCCAAGGCCAGCATTAACGGCGTACAGGTGCCTTTGCAGGTATTGCGGCAGGTGGGGGCGATTTTGGTTGATATTCACGGCCAGCACGAAAACCAGTTGCTTTTGCAGGAAGAGGCCGCCAGGGCGCTTACGGATAAATTCGGCGAGAAAGAGTTAAATTCTCTGTTGGAAAATTACGGGGCGGATTATGAAAATTACATTGCCCTGGTGAAAAAGGTCAAAGAATTGCAGGCGGCCAATAATGACCGGGAGCATCTTTTGGAGTTGTACCAACATATTCAGGAGGAGATTGCGGCGGCGGAACTGCATCCGGGGGAAGAGGAAGAACTGAAACAGAAAGCCGTTTTGCTGCAGCACGGGGAAAAAATTGCCAGGAATGTGAGCACGGCCTACAATCTGCTTGACGGGGAAAGCAGTGTGCTTAACGCTTTGGCGGATGCCAAAGACCAGTTGGCGGAAGTGTGTGAATATGACGGAAGATTGCAGGAACTCTTTAACAGTTTGGAGTCCGCCTGGATAAATATTGACGAATGCCGTTCAGAGTTAGGGGACTATGCGGAGCGGATTGATTTTAATGAGGAAAGTTTTAACAAAATCCAAAACCGTCTGGATTTGTTCTATGCGTTGGAGAAAAAGTATGGCGGCACCATTGAGGAAGTAATTGCCTATGGGGAAGAAATCAGCCGGAAGTACGGGGACTTGGAAAAGATTAGTGAAACCATCGCCCGAGCGGAGCAGGAATTACAGGTTGCAGAAACAAAATTATCTGCAACTGCCGCCAAACTGACCAAGGCAAGAAAGAAGGTTGCCAAGGAATTTACGGATGCGGTAACTACGCATATCAAGGATTTGGCAATGCCGGAGGGCAGGGTGGAAATTGCCTTTACGGAAAGCGAAAACTTTACAAAGTACGGCAGGGATGTAATGACCATTCTTTTCAGCGCCAACAAGGGGGAACCCCTTTTGGAACTGGTAAAGGTCGCCAGCGGCGGCGAGTTGAGCCGTCTTGCTTTGGCGGTGAAGACCGTTATGCTGGGGAAGGAAAAAGTGCCCTGCATGGTTTTTGATGAAATTGATGCGGGGGTGGGGGGCGTAACTGCGGAGCGGATGGCGGAAAAAATCGCCATGCTTTCCCAAACAGGACAAGTGCTCTGCATTACCCATTTGCCGCAGATTGCCGCCTTTGCGGACAGGCATATTTACATTCAGAAAATGGTGGAAAAGGAACGCACCATTACCAAGTTGGATGTGCTTTTGGAAGCGGGACGGATTGAAGAATTAGTCAGGATGGCCGCAGGTTCCAACAAGTCCGCAGCGGCAACACGGACGGCGGAGGAAATGCTGAAAAAGGCAAGAAGTTTTAAGAACAGCATCAAGGAAAACTCAGGAAAGCAGAAAGCAAAAAATGATTAAAAAATTTTCTGACAAGGATTTGGACGAAATCCGCATCAGCGGCAAGGACATATATGACGGCTGTTTGCTCCATGTCAAGAAGGACAGGGTAAAACTGCCGGACGGAAAAGCATCGGAACGGGAATATATCCGCCACCCCGGAGCGGTGGCGGTGGTGCCGGTTTTGGATGACGGCAGAATTGTTTTGGTGAAGCAGTGCCGCTATCCCTTGAACACGGTAATGTGGGAAATTCCGGCGGGAAAACTGGACCACGGGGCGGAAGACCTTGAGGATTGTGCCAAAAGGGAATTGAGTGAGGAAACGGGGTATGAGGCAAAGGAATGGCGGTTTTTGTGCAGCATTGCCACCACCCCCGGCTTCAGTGATGAAATCATCCATCTTTTTGAGGCAAGGGGATTGACTCCTCATGCCCAGCATACGGATGAGGACGAATTTATAGGTGTGCAGGCCTTCACCTGGGAGCAAATCAACAGCATGATTTGCCGGGGGGAACTGTTTGACGCAAAGTCCATTTGTGCGTTTCACGCACTGGAAATAAAAAATAACTGTGTGTTGTAGGCACATTATTTTAGGAGGAAAAAAAGATGAAAGTAACTTTGAAAGACGGCAATGTAAAAGAATTTGCCAACGGCATTTCCCTTTGGGAAATTGCCAAAAACTTGAACCAAAAATTAGGTAAGACCGCACTTTTGGCAGTGGTGGACGGCAAGAACAGGGATTTGACCGATACCCTTGACCACGATGCCACAGTGGAGTTCATTACCCCGGATACACCGGAAGGATTACACGCCATCCGGCACACCGCATCCCATGTGATGGCCCAGGCCATCCAACATCTGTTCCCGGATGTAAAATTTGCCATCGGCCCCGCCATTGACAACGGTTTTTATTATGATTTGGACAGCGGGCATGTGTTCACGCCGGAGGACTTGGCGGCCATTGAAAAGGAAATGGCAAAGATTGTCAAAGAAAATATCCCCTTGGTACGCAGTGAAATTCCGAGAGCCGAGGCATTGAAGAAATTTGAGGCGGCCGGGGAAAAATATAAAGTGGAACTGATTAACGATTTGCCGGAAGATGCCATTATCAGCACTTATACCCAGGGTGATTTTACGGACCTCTGTGCGGGCCCCCATTGCCCCAGTACGGGCAGGGTGAAGGCGTTTAAGTTGCAAAGCATCAACGGCGCTTATTGGCGTGGCAGTGAGAAAAATAAAATGCTGCAACGCATTTACGGCACTGCTTTTAATTCCAAAGAAGAACTGGACGCTTATTTGCATATGTTGGAAGAGGCGGCAAAGCGTGACCACCGCAAACTGGGCAAGGAACTGGATATTTTCTGTATTCTGGACGAAGGCCCCGGCTTCCCCTTCTTTATGCCCAACGGCATTATTATTCAAAACGAACTGATTAACTATTGGCGTCAGGTACACCGCCGTTACGGATATGAGGAAATCAAGACCCCTATGATTTTGAACAGGGAACTGTGGGAGCGGAGCGGCCATTGGGACCATTACAAAGAGAATATGTATTTTACCAAGATTGACGAGGCGGATTATGCGGTAAAACCAATGAACTGCCCAGGCGGTATGCTGGTCTATAAACAACATCTCCATTCCTATAAAGAATTGCCCATCAGGGCGGGGGAATTGGGTTTGGTACACCGTCACGAATTGAGCGGCGCATTGCACGGACTTTTCCGTGTCCGTTGCTTCACCCAGGACGATGCCCATATCTTTATGATGGAAAGCCAGATTAAGGACGAAATCCAAAATGTTATCCGGCTCTTTGACGAAGTGTATGCAACCTTCGGTTTGAAATATCACGCAGAACTTTCCACCAGACCGGAAAACAGCATGGGCAGTGCAGAAACATGGGAACGCACCACCAATGCCCTGAAAGCGGCCATGGAGGACTTCGGACTGGAATATGTCATTAACGAGGGGGACGGTGCTTTCTACGGACCGAAGATTGACTTCCATTTGCAGGACAGCATTGGCAGGACATGGCAATGCGGCACCATCCAGTTGGATATGCAGTTGCCGGAACGCTTTGACTTGACCTATACAGGCGAAGACGGGCAAAAACACCGTCCCGTTATGATTCACAGGGTTGTATATGGCTCTATTGAACGGTTTATCGGTATTTTGATTGAGCATTATGCGGGCGCTTTCCCCGCATGGCTGGCACCCTGCCAGGTTAAAATCCTTCCCATTACGGACAAGCATGCAGAATACGCCAAGAAGATTTATGATAAGTTCTTTGCATTGGGAATCCGCGCCAAACTAGATGACAGAAACGAAAAACTTGGGTATAAGATTCGTGAGGCACAAGTGCAAAAAGTTCCGTATATGTTGGTGGTTGGTGATAAGGAAATGGAAGAAGGGACGGTCAATGTCCGTCACAGGGGTGAGGGAGACATTGGCTCTATGAAGATTGATGAATTTATCGCTAAACTGCAAAAGGAGATTGAGGAGAAAAAATGAGAAAGCATAAGGGATTTAGTTTGTTAGAGGTGGTGGCAGCCGCCGCCCTCATTGGCGTAGTTATGACCTTTATGGCGCCGTCTATTAAGGGCGCTTATGGCAAGGTGAAAGACAGCAAATTAAGAAATGACCTGACCGCAGTGGGTCAGGCCGTTCAGGTCTATCACATGGAACATCAGGCCTATCCGGCATCCTTGGACAAACTCTTTGAGGACAAATACATTAACACGGATGAGTTTAAGGATGCCAAAGGAGCGGACATGACCTATGATTCCTCTACGGGTGAAGTGTCCGGGGAAAAATATGACGGTGGAACACTAAAGTTCAACGGGTACAAGTTGGTAGAAGTCAGCAGCTGATCAGGGGTCAGGATAAAGGAATTAGGAATCAGGATTTAGGGGAAGTTGGCATAAAGCGGAAGTAACCCTCTCCCCGGGGAGAGGGGCAGGGGTGTGGGGAAACATAGGATTACGCTGTCGCTAATGAAAAGATAAAAACTTAAAGCTTAAAGTTGTGGTAGGGTGTTCCTGTGATTAGATGGAATTACCCCTTCCTTTTGGGAGGGGAGGGCCGATACTGGAACGTGGACCGGCGGGGTGAGCGATTAGGCAGTGACATAGTTTTCTTCGTAATCTGCACCCCCAGTCGCCGTTCTGTGTTCCAATGATTAGGTGTCAGGTATCAGGTGTCAGGGTTCAGGAAAGTTTGGCATAGTGCGGAGGTTTTCCCTCTTCTTGAAGAGGGGGGACCGTTTTTGGGAACATAGAAAAACGGTGGGTGTTTTGGTCTACACGGAGTGTTCATAGAGAAATTAGAAATGAAGACCAATGACAGAGAAGGTAGTAGCGGTTATTGAATGCTTCGCATAAACAAAAACACCCGTCTGCCCCTGTGTTCCTGTGGGCAGCCACCCTCTTTGAGAAGAGGGAAAAAAGTTCGCATTGTGCGGACTTTGAAAAATATTTTTTTCGCAACCTACTTTTTGCTGTTTTTGGGAATCCTATTATATATAGGGGGCGGATAAAATTAGTAATGAGTAATTAGTAATGAGTAATTATGGTAAGATGTTCCTGTGATTATATTTTGGGTTTCAGGTGTGCGGGGTTTTGCGAACCCTCGTCCGCCCATAAAGGGGCGGGGGACCGCCTATGGGAGCGTGTTGGCGGTGGTGGGGTGAGCAATTACGCTGACGCTAATGAAAAGATAAAAACTTAAAACTTAAAGTTGTGGTAAAGTGTTCCTGTGATTATAGCAGAATGGTAGGCATAAAGCGAACTTAAGGCCCCTTGGTGAAGGGGCTGGCAGCGATAGGAACATAGGCGGCTGACTGAGGATTGGGAACTACGCACTATGCGAAAGTAACGCTTTAATCGCCACCCTCAGTCAGTTGCTACGCAACTGCCAGCCCCCTCTAAGGGGGCACGAGAGTCAGCATTGTGCGGGCAAGTTTTCTGCGTAACCTGCACCCCCAGTCGTCTTTCTGTGTTCCTTTGGGCGCCAGCCCCCGCAAGGGCGGGGGCTACTGTAGTTATAAGTTATAAGTTAAAAGTTATAAGGTTCGGTAAGATGTTCCTGTGATTATATATTTTGGGTTTCGGGTGTGCGGGGTTATGCGAACCCTCGTCCGCCCATAAAGGGGCGGGGGGCAGATTGTCAAGTAAGTGCAAC
>JAZLLX010000047.1:0-22097 GCA_045598345.1 Acidaminococcaceae bacterium
GTAACAATTAATATCAATAATGATACGATTGAGTATTTTAAGGCAATGTCCGAAGAAAATCACATTCCGTATCAGACATTGATAAATCTTTATCTTGCTGACTGTGTCAAGAACAAACGAAAATTGCAAATGGTATGGTAACCAAAAACCGCTTACGATTGAGGTTCGTAAGCGGTTTTTAGTTTGCAAGATTGGCGATAACGGCGGTAATGTTGTCAAATTTTTCCGTGTCTAATTTTTGCAGGTTTTTTATTGCAGTCCTTAGTTTTTCCGGCTGCGAATTTTCGGTGTTAAAAAATTCTGAGGGGGTAATTTTTAGGTAGTCGCAGATGGACAGGAACACAGACATACTGGGCATAGCACGACCGGACTCAATGGTGTTGATATAATTTGGGTTTTGCCCAATGGATAAACTCATATCCCTTGCAGAAACACCTTTTTGAGAGCGTAAATCATATAATCTTTTTTGAAATTCATCATCAAACATAATTGCCTCCATAACATATTGTATATTACAGAATAATATTGTATAACAGAAAAAATGGTTGACAAATATTCGTCTAACATATATAATGAGTTAAAAATAGAAAATAACGTAAAAATACAATATTTTATAAGGTAGATGTTATGGCAAATTTTTCAGATGAAGAACTAACAGAATCAATGAATAAGTACGCCAATACTTACGATGACAGCAAGTTTTGGACTATCATTAGAAAGTATGGCAAGAAAATTGGCGGTGGCTTGTTGACAAAGGCATTGCAACTTTATTATCTTTTGCAAAAAGGGGATGTCCCGAACAAAATAAAACTTATGATTATGGGGGCGTTGGCATATTTGGTCAGTCCTGTAGATTTGATACCCGATTTGATACCATTGTTAGGGTGGACGGATGATGCGGCGGCAGTTGGTTTGGTTGTGAACCAGTTAAGTAACTATATTGATGGTGATATAGTGGATATGGCACGAAAGAAGATAGAGGAGATTTTTGGGTAGGAAGGAGGTATGTATTATGGATCCTATGAGTTATGCAACCGCAATAGAAGGTATTTTGCGAAAAAAAATAAATTGTAAAACTTATGGAGAATTCGGCATTAAAGGAAATGATAATATTTTAAGTCGTGATTGGAAGAGTCCTATATATTTTGTTCTTGGTTATCATTATGCAATGTCTGAAAATAAGGATGAAATAAAAAAGGAAATAGACAATTTCATTGATGAATATTTAGATGCAAAATCTATTGATGACTTGGCAGAAAAGTATAATTATTACAAACCTAGTACGAAAAAAAACATATGTGAATATCTTGATGGAATGGTTACAGATTTACGAAAATTATTAAAATTGGATTAGGCTAGATGGTTAAATAAAATGCGAAGGTGTTTTATTAGTTTAGAATTTGTCAACAATTGAATAATTGATTGATAAGTAAAAAATGTTTAGAAAGGAGGAGTGCATTATGCAAAAGAAAGTTTGCTACAAAAAACCAGTTGTTTTAGCAGCAACAAAGGTTGGCAAGACATTTAGCATGGGTTGCCAAACAAAAAGTTGTTTGTATTTGTCTTGCAGATGCTAATAATTGGATTTGAAAGTTTATGGCAAAGTTAAATTGCTGAGAATGGAGGTGACTGACGATGCAAAAGAAGGTGTCTTACAAGAAACCTAGCGTGTTAGCTGTGACTAAAACAGGTAAAACTTTTAGTATGCCCTGTGGTGTTAAAAGTTGTTTGTACTTGTCCTGTAAATGCTAATAGTTGGGGTGGAAGTACATTGAATTGTATGTCAATGTACTTCCATTTAATTTTGTGGAGGAGAATAAGTAAATGTTTTATAAATTAAAATCTGATTGTTATTTTAGGCGGTATGGTGATTTTGGTTATATAGTCAGACCGATTATATATGAAGAAGAAGTTGTTGATGCCAGTGGGATTTATTTTATTGAGCAATTGAATTATGAATTTCGCAATATAGAAAATATTGTAAATAGTTTGTTAAAAGTGTTTGAAGGTATAGATTATGAGGAATTAAAGAGAGATGCTATTGTGTTTTATGATACTTTAGTTAGTGATGGGTTTATAGATGCGGTAGAAGATCCTAATAGAAATGTGTTACGTAAGGAAGTTAATCATAAAAATATAAAAAAATGTCAGTTTAGTAATTATCGGTATGATTCAGCATCTAAATTATTGATTGATTATTCTAAGAAAAACCCAATTATTTGTGGTTTCCATATTGAGTTACTGACTAAATGTAATGAAAGGTGTATTCATTGTTATATACCACACAGTCAAAAAAATACAGAAATTTCATTTGATTTAATGATGGATGTATTAGAACAATGTAAGAGTATGGGGGTGTTAACAGTCGTTTTTTCTGGTGGTGAACCTATGTTACATCCTAATTTTTGTGATTTTTTGAAAAAGGCAAAAGATTTGGATATAAATGTAACAGTATTATCAAATTTAACTATAATGAGTGAAAGGATTTTGGAGTGCTTAAAATATAGGCATCCGACGGGCGTGAACGTTTCTGTTTATTCTATGGATGAAAAAATACATGATAGTATTACAACGGTAGTTGGATCTCATAAAAGGACTATTTCAAACATACTTACTTTGATAGAAAATGATATTCCTGTTAAAATTAATTGTCCAATTATGGCACAAAATAAGGACAGTTTTGTAGATGTTATAAAATGGGCAGAACAACATAATATAGTTGTGATACCAGATCATTTGATAATGGCTCAATCAGATAGAAATACTGATGTGTTAAAAAATAGGATAGATAGGGACGACTTATATCAGATTGTTAGTACAATAGTTAATAGTAAAGGTATCTTTAGATCCATTAATGATGTGGATAACAAAATGAATGAATGTGAAACGGACGATGATGTTGTGTGTGGAGTAGGAATAACGATGTTATGTATGATATCATCTGGAGATGTATATCCGTGTGTAGGATGGAAGAAATATTTATGTGGAAATTTGAATAAACAATCATTAAGTGATATTTGGAATAAATCTACGGAATTACAATATTTAAGAAAGTTAAGATTTAAGGATTTTAAGCAGTGCAAAGGTTGTAAAGATAAAAATTATTGTGCGATGTGCATTAGTAGAAACTCTAACGAGGATCCCAATGGTGATATTTTTAATATTCCACAAATAACTTGTGATGCTGCTGAAATACATCATAAAGTAGTTGAGGAATACAGAAAGAAACTTATCACAGATTCAAAGTAAAGGAGAAATTTTATTATGGCATCAGTTGAGTGGATGTGTACTGTATGTGGTACAAAAGTTATTCGGTCGGATACAAGTGGCAGACCTATGCCGGGAACTTGTCCAAGGGCGTTAATCAAAGGCAGACCCCACCGTTGGATAAAAAATCGTGAGTTAGGAAAAAAGTAGTTTAAGAAAAAATATTTTTTTAACAATGCAGTAAGGCGGAATATTATCTAATTTTCCATCAAAAAAAGCAGGAAAATTAGACAATATTCTTTCTTTTCAATTTTGTTTATGAGTTTGGAAACTTGGGAGAGGGGTGGTTTTGTTAAAAAAACCACCTACTTTATTTATATGTTGGAAATGTAAGAAAGTTTTAGAGTTTAAATTTAGGTTGAAATGGATAATACCAAATATATTTGTGTGTTTTTACAATATTTGCTTGCAATTGCTTGCAAAATAGAATATAATATTTGCAAAAGGAGGTAAGAGATAGTATGGCTACAAGTTCAGTTGTTTATGCAAGAATTGATCATGGACTTAAAGAAAAAGCAGAGAAAATTCTTTCATCTTTAGGTATTACACCTTCAGGGGCTGTTCAAATGTTTTATAGTAAAATAGTTATGACTCAAGGCATTCCTTTTGATTTACACTTGGAAAACAAATTGCCTGTTGCTGTTGGCGGTTTAAGTCGTGAACAGTTAAATGAAGAAATTGTTAAGGGAATTAAATCAATTCGTTCAGGATTTTTGTACTCCGCAAAAGATTTGGATACGGAATTTGAAAGGATGTATGGCGTGTGAAAACTGAGTATATGGTTGTATATTCTGAAGCCGCAAGAAATGATTTGCATGCCATTTACAGGTATATTGCAAATACAAAAATGTCGCCTGAAACAGCTAAAAGATTAACTTTAAAAATTAGGAAAAAGATTTATTCGTTGAATATTATGCCAAAGAGGTTTGCGATGCTTGATTGGAAACCATGGAAAACTATGGGACTTCGCAAGGTAGCAGTTGATAACTATTTGATTTTTTATTATGTTGATGAAGAACATAATAATGTGATTATTGTCAGAATATTTTATGGTGGCAGAGATATAGAAACGATGAACATAGAGTAACTTTTAAGAGATTTGAAATGAAAAAGTGGGATATTGTTAATGCCAAATATATAACGAGTGCGGTGCGGGAGGAGCAGTACCCTGTGGCTTTGACACAGGTTGCTTTTATTGGCCGCAGTAATGTGGGCAAGTCCTCTTTGATAAATTCCCTGTGCCGCCGTAAGGGCTTGGCAAGGGTCAGCGGCACTCCCGGAAAAACCCAGACCATCAATTTCTACGAAATAGACGGAAAATGCTTGGAAGAGGACAGTGATTTACGCCTGAAGTTTCATTTTGTGGATTTGCCCGGTTACGGCTTTGCCAAGACCAGCAAAAAAGATACGGAAGTGTGGAGCGGATTTATCGGCAAATATTTGGAAAAGGCACGGGGCATTGTGACCGTGTGCCAGTTGGTTGACATCCGTCACGACCCAATGACCATTGATTTGGAATGTTACAACTGGTTAAAAGATTGTGGCAGGCGTGTCTTAATCATTTTGACCAAGTCGGACAAATTAAGTAAAAATCAAGTTGCCAGTCGGGTGGCACTTTTCAAAAGAGAGTTGCATTTGGAAGACAGGGATGTGGTGGCATATTCTTCTTTGGATAACAAGCAGCGTGCTTTTTTGATTAACAGGTTGATGGAGGATGTTTTGCCGTGCTGATGCAAAGGGTTAGGGAACTGGTGCTTTTTGCAGTGGCAGGGGCAATCGGTTACACCTTTTACAAACTGAATATTCCCATTCCCTTTATGTTCGCAGGACTCATCGTGGGTGTGGCAGGTGCGGCGATTCGTAATCCCTGGAATCAGTGGCCCATTCATTACCGTAACTTAGGTTTGATGGTGGTGGGCTATGCCATCGGTTCTTTCGTAACTGAGGAGGCCTGCCATGATTTTGTTGAGCAGATCGGGATGATTGTGGCATCCACGGTCTTTATGATTGTGGTAGGTATTTTTATTGCCTGGATTATGGCAAAGATTTGGCATGAGGATTTTATGAGTTGCGTTCTCGGTATGATGCCCGGCGGTATGAGTTTGGTGATGGTAATTGTACAGGAAGACAAACGCTATGACCCCAATGTGGTAATGGTTATGCAAATCCTCCGCTATTTTGGTGTGGTATTCTCTTTGCCGTTTTTGGTAATTACTCTTTTTGATGCCCATGTGATGAATGTGGCGCGAACAGTGGCACCGGATGCCTTGCACTGGCTGTGGTTTTTGCCCTTGGCACTTTTCGGTTCAGGATTCTTTTTGAAATTTCACATTCCTATTCCATGGCTGTTGGGACCTGTTATTCCCACTGCCATTTGTTCCATGTATTATCATCCCGTAAGCCCTTTGCCGGCGCCTTTATTGTGGGCGGCACAGGTTTGCGTGGGAATCAGTATGGGGATGATGATGGATTTGCTGAGAATTTGGAGGGCGAAGAGGTTGCTGCCGGCAATAATCATTGGTACGGTTTTATTGATTGGGGCAAGTTATTTTGCGGCAGTAATGATTCAAAATTGGTATGGTGTGGATATTATTACAGGATTTTTGGCAATGGCTCCCGGCGGTATTAGTGAAATGAATATTGCGGGACTGAGCATGGGGGCGGATGTGGCAATTATTTTGGCATATCAACTGCTAAGAGTGTTTGCAATTTCGTGGACCATACCGGTGTTAGTCCGTTTTAAGCCAAATTAAAATGGCGGAGAGGTTGACAATTTTAGCAAATACAATATAATTAGGGATTAGAGTATATAAATGAACAAAGAGCAAAGACCAAATATGGTAGGATGTTCCTGTGATTAGAATTGGATGGTTCAACATATTGCGGACTTTTTTCGCCTCAGGCGTGGGGCGGGGGACCAGCGGCAGTTTTTCGGTGGCTGGTGGTGGGGTCGCACACTTGTAATTAGAAGTTGTAAGTTAGAAGTTATAAATTTCGGTGTAAAGTTCCTTTGATTATAGCAGGTATGTTGGTGGTGTGTTTATGTTTAGTTCTTCAATCGGAGAGAGCGACCCACCCCGTCTTGCCCTTCTATGTTCCTATAGGCAATCCACCCCGCCCACGCCTGGGCGGGAAAAGTTTGATCATAGTTTTTTTAATTATGTTTTTTCATAGGAACATATTACCACAATTATTCATTATTCTTTATTAATTATTAATTGAAGACCGTGTCTATTTTTACCAGCGGTGAGATACTTTTGCCGCAGAATGTGGAATTGAATAAATGGTCTGTGATTGCGGTTGACCAGTTCACCAGTAACAGGGAATATTGGCAACGGGTGGAAAAATTTGTCGGTCCTGCCCAAAGCACATTGCATTTGGTTTTGCCGGAGATTTATCTGGACGGTGATTGCAAGGAACGCATTGCGAAAATCAATGCCACCATGCGAAAATATTTGTTGCAATTCACTTTCCGATCTTGTGAGAAGGCCTATGTTTATATTGAGCGGACTTTGCAAAACGGCCTGATCCGCCGGGGGCTGTTGGGACTTGTGGATTTGGAAAAATTTGATTATCAAAAAGATTCCAAATCTTCCGTAAGACCAACGGAACAAACGGTGCTGAGCCGTATCCCTCCCCGTCAGGCAATCCGCAGGGATGCAGTGTTGGAACTGCCCCATGTGCTGTTGCTTTGCAATGATGCGGATGATTTGATTTTTGGCAGTATTGCTAAAATAAAAAATGATTTGCCATTGCTTTATGATTTTGAACTGATGGAAGGCGGCGGCAGGATTCGTGGTTATTTGCTTCAAGGTGGGACGGAACAAGCCGTTTCCCAAGCCGTTGAAAAGTACGAAGCAAATAAGACCATGTGCTATGCGGTGGGTGACGGTAATCACTCCCTGTCAGCGGCCAAGGCCTGTTACGAAGAGGAAAAGGCAAAGGGCGGCAAAGATTTGCCCAGCCGTTATGCTTTGGTGGAATTGGGGAATATTCAAGATGAAAGTCAAAAGTTTGAACCCATTCACCGCCTGCTGAAAAATGTGCAGATTCAGGAAGTGTTGGCATATCTCAACTCTGATGAAGGTTGTACTTTGCAATATATTACAGCCAATGGCAGGGGAAAAATCAAGATAGATTGCCGTTCAGGTGAGTTGCCGGTGGGGGCATTGCAAAGACAATTGGACAAATATTTAAGTGAACATACATGTTCCATTGATTATATTCATGGTGAAGATGAGTTGGAGCATTTGGCAAAAGAGGAGAACAACATTGGCTTTGTGCTTCCGACCATTGATAAAAATGCGTTCTTTGCAAGTGTGGCAAAGAACGGAGTGCTTCCCCGCAAGACCTTCTCTATGGGACATGCAGAAGAAAAACGCTACTATTTGGAAGCGAGAAAAATTAAGTGATTAAAAGAAAAGGAGATTAAAAATGTTTAGAGTAATTGTTACAGAAGACATCAATGAAAAAGGTATTGAGTTGCTGCAAAAGTGCCCTGATATTCAGGTGGATGTACGCATGGATATTGAGCGTGCGGAACTTTTGAAAGTTATCGGCGATTATGATGCCATAGTTGTACGCAGTGTGACTAAGGTTAATGAAGAACTTTATGAAAAAGCCACCAATCTGAAAGTGGTGGGCAGAGCGGGCAACGGTGTGGACAATATTGAAATGGAAGGTGCCACCAAGCGTGGTATCATTGTTGTGAACACGCCGGAATCCAATATTATTTCCGCGGCGGAACACACCATCGGTTTGCTGTTAAGCAGTTCCCGTAACATTGTGCCTGCCAACAAGATTTTGGAAGGCGGTGGCTGGGAGCGGAAAGCGTTGACCGGCAGTGAGATGTTTAACAAGACCTTGGGCATTATTGGTCTGGGTCGTATCGGTTCTTTGGTTACCAAAAGAATGCAGGCCTTTGGTATGAAAGTCATTGCTTATGACCCCTATATTGCCGACAGCCGTTTTGAAAATTTGGGCGTGGAGAAATGTGCTACATTGGAAGAACTTTTACGCCGCAGTGATGTGATTACCATTCACACCCCCAAAACAGAGGAGACCGTCAACATTGTCAGCGACAAAGAATTTGCCCTGTGCAAGAAGGGTGTGCGGATTGTGAACTGTGCCCGTGGGGGTCTGATTAACGAAGATGCATTGGTGAAGGCAATCAAAGACGGCATTGTTGCCAGCGCCGGTGTGGATGTATTGATGGGCGAACCTAAACCTGTTTCCCCGTTGATTAAGGTACCGGAGTGCGTTGTTACCCCTCACTTGGGAGCGGAAACATGGGAAGCACAGGTTAATGTCGGGGTGGCTGTGGCAGAGGAAGTTATCAGTGCATTGCATGGTGAGATGGTTCCCAACGCAGTGAATTTGCCGGCCTTACATTCTGATGAATTAAGCGAAATGCTGGATTATTTGAGTTTGGGCGAGGCACTTGGCAAATTGTATTACCAACTGGAAAAAGACCCGGCAGAGAAAGTGGAAATTTTCTATGGCGGCAGTGTTACGAATATGGAAACCCAACTCATTACCAGAGCGGTGTTGAAAGGCGTGTTTGAGCCGGTTTTGAAAGAGCGGGTAAATTATGTCAATTCCGAAGTGGCGGCAGAAAGCCGTGGGGTGGCGGTTTCCGTAGGCAAGACCCAAAGCCAGTATAATCTGATTATGGTGACTGTCCGTGGCAAGAACAAGTCCTTCACAGCCAGCGGCACGGTTATCCGTAAGGGCGAAATCCGTATTACCAATATTGACGGTTATAATTTTGATTTGACCCCCGAACCTTATATGTTGGTTGTCCGCAATCAGGATAAGCCGGGCGTTATCGGCAGTATCGGTACATATTTGGGTGATGCCAAGGTCAACATTGCCAACATGCAGGTCAGCCGCAACAAAGCAGGGGATGCCATGATGTTCATGAGCGTGGATAATGTGGTGCCCGCTGATGTGCTTTCCGGCCTGCAAAAAGCGGCTCTTGTTAAAGAGGCAAGATTCGTAAGATTATAATTTTAAAAAACACAAAAGGTGCAAGCACTTTTGCAGAAAGTGCTTGCATCTTTTTTATGCGTATAGGTAGGTTCGGTGTTATTTGCTGTTCAAATAATCCAAAAAAGTTTTTGCCAGTGTGGACAGGGGACGGTTTTTCACAATGTTGTTGGAAATTTTGATAAGGCATATATTATAAATGTTTGCCAAAAATACATTTTACTTATAAACTGAATTGTAGTAAAATATTAAAAGAAATCATTGAGAAAGAAAGGAAGTGATTTTGTGTTAGATAAAGACAGGTTGCGTAACCCTAAATTATTTGACAAAATTATGAGTGCCGACGAGGCGGCATGCTTGATTTCTGATGGTATGAATGTGGGTGTCAGCGGCTTTACGCCCTCCGGCTATCCCAAGATGACCACCATGGCTTTGGCAAGGCAGATTAAGGCGGGCAAGCAATGCCGGATTAATCTTTGGACTGGTGCCAGCGTTGGCCCGGAAATTGAGGAGGAATTGGCTGCGGTTGGCGGTATCAGGAGCCGTCAGCCCTATTATGCCGCTTCCAACAAGTCAATGAAGGCAGGAATAAATGGTGGCACGATTGACTATATTGACCAGCATTTGAGCCATTTTGCCCAACAGATTGACTATGGTTTCCATGGGGATGTGGATGTGGCTATTGTGGAAGTTATTGCGGTTACACCCGAAGGCAATTTGATTCTTTGCAGCGGGGTGGGCAATACACCGATGCTGGTAAAGCATGCCAAACATATTATTGTGGAAGTGAATACGGCAGTGCCTCTCAGTTTGGAAGGTATGCATGATATTTACATTTGCGACAAACCGCCCTTCCGTAAGGAAATTCCTATTTACCACGCAGGTGACCGTTGCGGCAAGACCTATGTGGAATGTGGTCTGGACAGAATTGATGCCATCGTGGAAAGCGATATTCTTGACAGGGTCCGTACCCTTTCCGACCCGGATGATGATGCGGTGAAGATTGCGGAACATTTGGTAGATTTCCTGGAACATGAACAGAAGATGGGTCGTTTGCCAAAAGATAAAATGCTGCCCATGCAGAGCGGTGTGGGTTCCATTGCTAATGCGGTTTTGCTGGGACTGGCAAAATCCAAGTTTGAAAATTTGGAAATGTATTCCGAAATTTTGCAGGACAGTGTTTTCAAACTGATTAAATTGGGTAAGATTGTGAAGGCATCCGGTTGTGCTTTTACCCCCAGTCCTGCGGTTTGGCAGATGTATAAGGAAGACCCGGAACTTTACAACAAGGCCATTGTGCTTCGTCCTTTGGATATTTCCAACAGTCCGGAAGTTATCCGCCGTTTGGGTGTTATCAGTATGAACACGCCCATTGAATTTGATATTTACGGACAGGCCAACAGTACCCATGTTATGGGACGGAATATGATGAACGGCATCGGCGGCAGCGGTGACTATATGCGTAACGGTTATATTACCATTTTCAGTACACCTTCCTGTGCCAAGGGCGGGGACATCAGCAGCATAGTGCCAATGGTTACTCATGCTGACCATACGGAACATGATACAATGGTCTTCATCACAGAGCAGGGTGTGGCAGATATCCGTGGTCTGGCTCCTGTGGACAGGGCAAAACTGATTATTGAGAAATGTGCTCATCCCAAGTACCGTGACCAGTTGAAAGATTATTTGCAATTGGCACAGAAGAAGGGCGGTCACGAGCCGGTGGATTTGGCACATGCTTTTGATATGCACCTCAAGTTTGAAGCAACAGGGGCAATGCTGTAATAATGCGTAATTCGCAATTCGCAATGCGTAATCTAATTAAGAATTCAGAATGCAGAATTAAGAATGATTGTAAGATGTTCCTGTGATTATATAATTAGGTGTCAGGTTTCAGGAAAGTGGGCAGAGTGAGAACTCTTGGCCCCTTTGCAAAGGGGCTGTCAGCGAAAGGAACATAGGCGGCTGACTGGGGATTTTTCTAATCAACGGAACTATTTACCATAGTTTTAAGATTTAAGTTTTTAACTTTTAACTTTTTTTTGCATTCCTGTGATTATAATGTGATTATAATCAGATTTAACTTTAGGAAATTGGGGAAGGGAGTTCCCACAAAATATTAAAAAATTAGGAGGAGAAAATTATGTCTAATGAATCTTTGAAAAAGGGTCTTGAGGGTTACAATGCCAAATATGACAAGGCCGTAGCAAAATTCCCGGAGCGGGCGGCGTTCAAGCGTCAACGGGTTTATACTCCGTTGGACATTCCCGAAGATTGGGATTATGAAACAAAATTAGGATTCCCCGGTGAATATCCTTTCACCCGTGGTGTGCAACCCACAATGTACCGTGGCCGTTTGTGGACCATGCGTGCTTATGCTGGTTTCAGCACGGCGGAGGAATCCAACAAGCGTTATAAATTGTTGTTGGAAAAAGGTCAGACCGGTTTGTCCGTTGCCTTTGACCTTCCCACCCAAATCGGCTTGGATTCTGACAGTCAGTTAAGCGCCGGTGAGGTTGGCAAGGTTGGTGTAGCCATTGACTCTTTGGCTGATATGGAACAACTTTTTGACGGTATTGATTTGAGCAAGGTTTCCACTTCCATGACTATCAACGGCCCGGCGGCAGTTTTGTTGGCTATGTATGTGGCTGTGGCTGAAAAACAAGGTGTTAAGCCGGAACAATTAAAGGGTACTATTCAAAACGATGTATTGAAAGAATACATTGCCCGTGGCACTTATATTTTCCCGCCCCGTCCTTCCATGCGTCTGGTAACTGATACCTTTGCTTACTGCTCCAAGAATATTCCTCACTGGAATACAATTTCCGTAGGCGCCTACCACATTCGTGAGGCAGGTTCCAGCGAAATTCAGGAAGTGGCATTTGCCTTCGCTTGTGCTATCGCTTATATTGATGCGGCTATTAAAGCAGGTCAAAAGGTTGATGATTTCGCCCCCGGCATTTCCTGGATTTTCACCGCAGGTTTGGACTTCTTCTTTGAAATTTCCAAGTTCCGTGCCGCCCGCCGTTTGTGGGCACGCATTATGAAAGAACGCTATGGCGCGACAGTACCCAAAGCACAAATGCTCCGTGTGCATGTTCACACCGCAGGTTCTGTTTTGACCGCACAACAACCCATGAACAATGTGGCCCGTATTACCTGGCAGGCAATGAGCGCCGTATTGGGCGGAATCCAGTCCATGGCTTGCTGTGCTTATGATGAAGCATTGGCTTTGCCGACTGAAGAAAGTGCTACTTTGGCGTTGCGTACCCAACAGTTGATTGCCAACGAGAGCGGTTGTGCTGATACCATTGATCCCATGGCAGGTTCTTATTTGGTAGAAAAACTCACTGACGATATTGAGGCACAGGCCTACGAATATATTAAGAAGATTGACGAAATGGGCGGTGCGGTGGCAGCCATTGAAAAGGGCTATATGCAGGGCGAAATGGCGGCACATGCCTATGAATATCAACGGGAAATTGAAACCGGCAAGCGTGTAGTTGTTGGTGTGAACAAATATGCCGACAACAAGAAGGCGCCGGAAGGGGATGTGCTCACTGCTGACTTGACAGTGGCAGACCGTCAAATTAAAAAGGTTAATGCGATGAAGGCAAAACGTGACCAAAAGGCAGTGGATGCGGCTTTGGCTAAATTGAAGGTTGCCTGTGAAGGTACGGAAAACTTGATGCCTTATTTGATTGAGGCCGCCAAGACATATGCGACTTTGGGCGAGATTTGTGGCGTTATGCGTGAGGTGTTTGGGGAATATCAACAGGGCGGCAACAACTTCTAATGCTCGTTATTATCGGTTTGTGCTGCGTTGCCGTTTCAAAAATCGACCTTGATGACCACCAGGTCAATCTCGTCCGATTTTTGTCCGGCGCCTTGCCCAAACACGATACCAACTTCGCATTCTAATACTTGTTACTGACACTTTATACTGCGTCACTGCGGAATAATTTTGACCTCGATGACCGTTTAGGTCTATCTCGTCCAAAATTTTCCTTGTTCCTTGTCTAAAGTGCCATTAACTTCGCATTCCAATACTTATTGATATTTATAAACCTCGCATTGTAATCTGAATTCTGCATTCATAAGGAGGCAATGAAATGAACGAAACAAAACAAATAGCGGATTATGTGAGCGGATTAAAATATACTGATTTAAGCGCTCATACAGTACGGATGGCAAAGTTCTGTATTCTGGACTGGATGGGAATTGCCATTCGTGGCAGTAAGGAAAAATCTTCCACTATTTTGCGGAATGTGGTTTTCCAAAATCATGTGGATGAAGCAACGATTTTGGGAACTAACGAAAGGGCGGCGGCAAGGGAAGCGGCTTTCTGCAACAGTGCTGCCAGCCATTCCCTTGATTTTGACGATTTGCATAATCCGTCCATTATCCATCCTGCCTGTGTGGTTGTGGCTCCTGCCTTCAGTATGGCGGAAAAACTGCACAGCACGGGCAAGGAGCTTATCACCGCTGTTACCGCCGGCTATGAGGCCAGCGGCAGGGTTGGTGAAAGTGTTTTGCCGGAATCCTATTTCTTTTGGCATACCACCGGTACAGCCGGTATTTTCGGCGGTGCGGCGGCGGTTTCCAACCTGATGAAATTGGACGCCAAACAAACTCTTATGTGCTTTGGTTCTGCCGGCACACAGGCGGCAGGTCTTTGGGAATTCCTAAAGGAAGGCACCATGAGCAAGATTCTTCATACAGGCAAATCCAGTTACGGTGCCATTATTGCGGCGGAACTGGCAAAGGGCGGTTTCACCGGCGCCAGCCAGATTTTGGAAGGTGAAAAGGGCTTCTGCCGTGCCATGGTTAATCCGCCCCATTTGGAGAAACTTACAGAGGGCTTGGGCAACGGCACATTCAAGATTGATGTCAATTCCTTCAAACCCTATGCCTGCTGCAAACATAGCCACGCTGCTATTTATGCAACTCAAGTGTTGGCGAAGGAAAATAATCTCACCCCAGAAAATGTTAAGAAGATTACCCTGCGTGTAAATGATATTACCAATTACCTTATCAATAATCCTGACCCGCAGACCGCTTACGGTTGCAAGTTCAGTATTCAATACTGTGTGGCCGCCATGCTGAAATTTGGTATGGTGAATATTGAGCAGTTTGCTCCCGAACTGATGAACAGTCCCGAAATGCGTGGCATTATGGCAAAAATTGAGGTTGTCTTTGACAAGGAAGTGGATGCAATCATTAAGTCCGATCCTTCCAAACTTGCCAGCATTGTGGCTGTTGAAACTGTGGACGGCAAGAAATTTGAAAAAGAAGTGGATTATCCGAAAGGTGACCCGGACAATGCTTTCACCTGGGATGAGGCGGTGGAGAAATTCACCCATTTGGCAGAACCGGTTTACGGTACAAAGGTTTGCCGGCAACTTGTGGCTTTGATTGACAAGTTGGATGAAGTGGATGACTTCGGCAAAGCATTGGGCAAGGCATTGAAAGAATGAGCAGAAAAGCGGAGATCCTGAAAAAAGTCAGCGATATTTACGCAGGCAACGCTTTTATGCATGTTTGTGAGATTGATATTCATGACATCGGCTGCGGTTGGGCCAAGGTGGGCATTAAAGTCAAGGACGGTTTGCATACCAATCTTAATGCCTCTTTGCATGGGGGCATGTTTATGACCTTGATGGATAATGCCACGGGCATTGCGGCGGCAACCAAGGGCAAAAGGGTGGTGACCGTTACCACTTCCACATCCTTCATTAAGGGCGCCAACATAGGTGACGAGGTGGAGGCCTATGGTGAAGTGATTGGGATGACCGGCAACAAAGTCAATATGGTTATGCAGTTGCGTAATCTTACCACCGGGGATTTGATGGCAACTTCCACCAGTTGTATGTTGGTGATTGCGGATTTCCCGGGCATACCCGAAGAATGGGAATAATAAAAATTCAAAAAATGACTTGCCTTTAATTATAATATATGGTAAAATGGCTCTCGCATTCTACGGATGGTCCTCTGTCAGTTCATACACGAACATCTATGAATACTACTGATTTTTTTAGGAGGATAAAATGAACATTATTCTGGACGTATTGGAAAAAGAACAATTACGTAAAGACATTCCTGATTTTCGTCCCGGTGACACTTTGAAAGTGTACTGCAAAATCAAGGAAGGTGAAAAAGAGCGTGTACAACTTTTTGAAGGTGTGTGCATTGCCCGTCAAGGCAGCGGTATTCGTGAAAGTTTTGTAGTTCGCCGCATTGCCTCCGGTGTAGGTGTGGAGCGTCTGTTCCCCGTACACAGCCCCAGAATTGAAAAGATTGTGGTGGCCCGTACCGGCAAGGTTCGCCGTGCAAAACTCTACTATATGCGTGGCCGTACCGGCAAATCTGCCCGTATTGCTGAAAGAACCAAGAAATAAAAAAAGCACCGCGACAGCGGTGCTTTTTTGAAAGGATGGGCTTGTGATGGACAGAGAAGAGAAAAAGAAAAATAAGAGCAGCATATCCAACACCATAGGCGATTGGATTATGAGCATTGTGATTGCGGGATGCCTGGCTTTTTCCATCCGTACTTTTTTGGTGGAACTTTATGTGGTGGAAGGCAAGAGTATGTATCCCTCATTGGAACATCATGAACGGCTGGTGGTGGACAAACTTAGTTCCTTCTTCCATCTGCCGGAGCGTGGGCAAATCATCATTTTTCGTTTTCCCAAGGACGAAACCCGTGATTTCATCAAACGGGTTATGGCGGTGGAAGGTGATACGGTGGAAATGGTGGACGGCAAGGTCTATGTGAACGGCAAGCGGCTTAAGGAAGAATACATTTGGAATGATGACCCTGCGGGCAAAAACCTCAGCAATTATCCCAAATCCATCGTGCCGAAGGATTGCGTCTTTGTTTTAGGCGACAACCGCAACAATTCCGAAGACAGCCGTTATGATGATGTTGGCTTTGTTCCCAATTCTTTGATTAAGGGCAGGGCGCTTTGTGTATTCTGGCCTCTGACGGAAATGCGGTCTTTGCCGCCCGTATCAACTTATAACAATGATTGAAGATTTCAAAATCCAGTGGTTTCCCGGTCACATGACCCGTGCCAAACGGATGATGGAGGAGCAAATCAAATTAGTGGATGTGGTGGTGGAAATGTTGGATGCCAGGATTCCCCTTGCCAGCACTAATCCTTTGCTCATGCAAATCATCGGTCAAAAACCCCGGATTATTGCCCTGAACAAAGTGGATATGGCGGAGGATGGGCAGACGGAACTTTGGCTTGCCAAGTTCCGCAAAGCGGGCATTGGTGCGGTGAAAGTGGACTGTGCCAAAGGGCACGGAGTCCGCCAGTTGGTAACTTTAGTCCAGCAGGCGGCCCAGCCGGTTTTGGACAAGTGGCTGAAAAAGGGTGTGCGTAACCGTGCTGTGCGGGTGATGATTGTGGGGATTCCCAATGTGGGGAAATCTACACTCATCAACAGATTGGTGGGCAAGAATAAGGTGGCCGCCCAAAACAGACCGGGCGTAACCAAGGGTCAGCAGTGGGTTACCATTGCCAAAGGATTGGATTTGTTGGACACCCCCGGCGTGCTCTGGCCGAAGTTTGAAGATGCAAAAACAGGTTTCGCTTTGGCAATAACTGGAGCGGTGAAGGAAGATGTTTTTGACAGGACTTTGGCGGCAGAGATTTTGGCAAAGTGGATTTTGGAGAATTGTCCGAACTTCTTGGAAACAGGATATGGGGTTCAGATGACCGGGGAAAGCACAGCCAATGAGGTTTTGCAGGCCATTGCCCAAAAGCGTGGCTGGCTCCGCAGTGGCGGGGCAGTGGACAGGGAAAGGGCGGAAATGATGCTGTTGCGTGATTTCCGCAACGGTAAATTAGGAAAGGTAACCATAGACAGATTATGAAACAATACCCGATGCGGCGCAAGGAACGTCAGCTGGGGAATGATGAAACCTTGCAGATTATTCAAAATGGCGAATATGGTATTTTGTCTTTGAAAGACAGTGACGGAACACCTTATGGTGTTCCTTTGAATTATTGCTGTGCTGAAGGGAAAATTTATTTTCATGGCACCAACGAGGGCGGGCATAAGGCGGAAAGCATAGGTGACGGCTGCCCTGCCTGTTTTACGGTGGTGGGACCCACAGAAATATTACCCAGTGAATTTGGAACGAAATTCAGTTCTGCCATGGCTTTTGGCAGGATTGCCCCCGTTAAGGAACGGAAGGAAAAGGAAATTGCTTTGCAAGGGCTTTTGCATAAATACAGCGAGGCCTTTTGGAACAAGGGACTGGCTTTTATCGGTTCCTGTTTTGACAAGGTGGGGGTCTGGCGGCTGGATATTGAATATATGACGGGAAAGGCAAGAAAGTAAATTTATGGCTAAATTAACGGAAGCGGAAGAACGTCAGCGTTATTTGGCGATGACGGAATATGAAGAACGCTACTACGCACAGGGCAATGAACTGATTGCCGGCGTGGACGAGGCAGGCAGGGGACCTTTGGCAGGGCCCTTGGTTATTAGTGGGGTTATTCTGCCCAAAGATGCTTTTATTCCCGGACTTAACGACAGCAAGAAACTGACTGAGAAAAAGCGGGAAGCACTTTATGAAGAAATTTTGAAGGTGGCAGTGGCGGTCAGCGTGAATATTGTCAGTGTGAGTAATATAGACACTATGAACATTTATAATGCCACAAGGGCAGGTATGGCGGAGGTTTTGAACCATCTTACGCCGAAACCGCAGGTGGCATTGGTGGATGCAATGGAGCCCTTTGTGGAAGGGGTGGAAACTGTGCCGATTATCAAGGGGGATGCGTTGAGCGTGAGTATTGCGGCGGCATCCATAATTGCCAAAGTAACAAGGGACAGGATAATGGTGAGATTGGATACTTTGTTTCCTGAATATGGCTTTGTCGGGCATAAAGGATATGGCAGTGCCAAGCATATGGCGGTGGTGAGGGAAAAAGGGGCGTGCATTTGGCATCGCCGCAGTTTTGAACCGGTAAAGTCAATGGGTTTTGCTCCTGTACCGGTGGCAGAGAATGTCCTCTATTCACCGTTGTTGGAGAAAGAGTTTGAATATAATGCGGAATTCTCAATGCGTAATGCGTAATTATGGTAGGATGTTCCGGTGATTATATTTTGGGTTTCAGGTGTGCGGGGTTTTGCGAACCCTCGTCCGCCCATAAAGGGGCGGGGAACCGTCTAAAGGAACATAGAAGGACGGTGGTGGGGTGAGCAATTACGTTGACGCTAATGAAAAAAGATAAAAACTTAAAGCTTAAAGTTATGGTAAAATGTTCCTTTGATTATAGCAGGGAAGTTGGCATAGTGCGGAAGTAACCCTCTCATTGGGGAGAGGGGCAGGGGTGTGGGGAAAAGTACGATAAGAATAAAGACCAAATAATCAAAGAGCAAAGACCAAATATGGTAAGATGTTCCTGTGATTATATCAGGATAAAGGAATTAGGATGCGAGATTCAGGGGATTAAATTACCCCTTTCTTTTGGGAGGGGAGGGCCGATACTGGAACGTGGACCGGCGGGGTGAGCGATTAGGCAGTGACAAAGTTTTCTGCGTAATCTGCACCCCCAGTCGCAACCACGTTCCTAAAAGCGACAGCCCCCGCAAAGGCGGGGGCTACTCGTGTTCCTGTAATTAGAATATTTATTCATAGGGGCGGGTTTGAAACCTGCACCCTATGGAATTGTAGATTAAAGTTAAGTTCGCTTTCAGCGGACTTTTTTATTTTGCTTTTCATTCAGTGTTAAAAAGCATTTGGAACAGCAAAATCTCAATTTCAATCTTACGTAAGATTTTTACAATATTACGTTACATTGAAAATCACTTTTCACGCTTTTAATTGCGTTTTGTTGACGAGTGTTTTCAGTAGTGAGAGTGAAGAGAGGAGAGAAAAGAGTTTGAAAGAAGTTCTTTGCGATTAGAGCGGGAAAAATTCTTTCGTTCAAAACAGTAAAATTCTAAAATCAATCTGTTGACAGTTTGAAATAATCTGTCGCCATATTGAAAATCAATTTTCACGCTTTTTTCATTTTTGGTTGAGAGAATTTTTTTGAAATGAAGGTGTTTGAGATAATTCACAATTCATAATTCGCAATGTACAATGATGGTAAGATTTTCCGCTGATTAGAGCAGGGAAGTTGGAATAAGGCGAAAGTAACCCTCTCCTTGGGGAGAGGGAATTAAAGGGTGTGGGGAAAAGTTCGGTTCAGTCATTGCTTCAAATTCAAGTGTCAACCTAATTGCTCACCCCACCACCAATAATAAAATTAAAAATTATAAGTTAAAAGTTATAAATTACGGTCAATTTTCGGCTTTGCCGAAAATTCCCAATAATAATCAACGGAACATATTACCATAATTTTTCATTTTTAATTTTTAACTTTTCATTAACTTTTGCCCCTTTAGGTGCGGACGAGGGTTCGCACTGTGCTGACTTTTTTATTTTAATCATAGGAACATATTACCATAGTTTTAAGCTTTAAGTTTTTAACTTTTAATTCCTTGTAGTTGATGATGTGTTTAGAAATAAAAACGCTTACGGTTGGGTGTCGTAAGCGTTTTAGTTTTGTTTGATGAGGTTGATAAATCGTGCTAATGCTTGGGATTGTTCGTAATTCAAAAGGTTTTTGTGTTCTTCAACGGCGACAAAGATTTCTTTTTGCCTGCCTAACAAGTAATCAACACTGCAATTATACAAGCAGGAAAGAGCTAAAAGTTGCTCAACACTTGGTGTTTTGTCGCCTGTTTCATAACCGCTAATTGAAGATACGGAAGAATTGAGGCGGTCAGCAACTTGCCTTTGAGATAGTTTGTACTTTAAGCGTAATTCCCGCAGTTTTTCTGCTAAACCATTTACCATAATAAATCACCCTGATGTAGTATATCATATTAAATTACACTTAAAAGATAGTTTCTCTTAATAGTGGACATAATACACTAAAAGTGATAAAATATGCTTTAAGTGAAATTACTTGGAGAGAAAGGTTTATTTTTGATATGAAAAAATTCTTTTTAGAAAAAATGAATATTTGCAAAATAGAAAACATTGCCTTTGTTTTAATGTTTGTTATAGTGCTTGTTTTACCTTTGACTAAAATAAATTACGCAGAGAAAAGTAAGACCGAAAATCGCAATTTGGCAAAGATTGTGAGTTTTCATAAACTTAAACATAGTGAATTTCTGAATTGGACAAAAAGTTTTGAAAATTGGTTAAATGACAGGTTCCGTGGCAGGGATAAAGTTATATCTGCCTATAAGAAGTTTGATTATGCCTTGACAGGAAGAATTGCCAATAACAGGGCAATGATGGGAAAGAATGGTTGGTTGTTTTATATTGATAAAAATGATGGTAATTCACTTCTTAACTTCCAAAATAAATCTCGTTTTAGTGAGGCGGAATTAGTCAGAATCAAAAATAATATTGTTCGTCAAAAGGAATTATTGGCAGCACATGGCATAGATTACTATGTCTTGATAGCACCTGATAAAAACAGGATTTATGGTGAATATTACCCTGACTATATTCATAAAGTTGCTGAGAAAAGCAGGACGGATTTACTAATTGAATACCTTACAACAGAAAAAATAAAAGTGATTTATCCGGTGAATGAATTATTACAAGCCAAAGAAAAAGGTTATATATATTTTCCATGGGATACGCATTGGAACAACTATGGTGCATTTATTGGCTATACACAACTAATGAATGATATAAAGCAAAAACATCCAAATATCAAGAGTTTAAAATTGGACGATTTTACTGTTAGTAGTGTTAAAAGTACTGGTGGTGATCTGTTTAATTTTCTTGGTTTTAAAATGAAAGATGTAGAGAATTATAATTGTGATTATTTGAATTTAGAACTCAAAACGAGGAAATGGAATTATATCAAGAAAGAAGAAGCGAGAAAGAAATGGGGGAATTATTTATTTAATAGTAATCCCGAACCATTGAATAATATAGATGTTGTTTTGTTACGTGATTCGTTCACCACAGCAATGGTGCCATATTTGTCAGAAAGTTTTTCAAATACACATTATTTTTGGACACATAATTTTAATGTGGTTTATCCTGAAATATTGGAAATTAAGCCACAGATTGTGGCGCATGAAATGGTTGAAAGATATGCTCCGTCATTGCTGATAGATGTTTCAAAGTTAAAGGAGTGAATAAATGTTATTTAGTTCTTTGGTGTTTTTATTTTGCTTTTTGCCATTTACCATATTGGGGTATTTTCTTATAAGGCACGAACTAAGAAATTTGTTTTTGCTTTTTGTAAGTTTGTTTTTCTATGGCTGGGGAGGACTGCGGTATTTGTGTGTAATGATAGGGGTTATCATTGTTAATTATGCCGGCGGTTTATTTCTTGCAAAAGCACGAAACAAGCAATTAGTTCTGTGGATATGTATTTTTTTGAATTTGGCTGTCTTGGGATATTATAAATATTCTGATTTTCTAATCGCAAACATTAATGCCATATTTAACTCACATTTACCACTGAAAGATATAACATTACCTATTGGCATTTCATTTTATATTTTTCAGTCCTTGTCCTATGTAATAGATGTTTATTGGGGGAGGGTTCAAGTTCAAAGAAATCTATTGAATTTTGCTTTATATGTATCAATGTTCCCGCAATTAGTCGCAGGACCGATTGTAAGATATAGCAATATTGAAAAACAGTTAAATGACAGGAAAATAAGGCTCATCATCAGAATGTGTGGGTAAAAACATCTGAAATTATCTGCCTGGCAACGTTATATCATAGTTTCCACATTGCAACATTATCATTGCAAACAGATTGTTTATGTTCTTAAAACCGTATGCCGTTCTCTGTATA